>JBILJE010000070.1:0-12209 GCA_044377395.1 Rariglobus sp.
GAGCTGCTGGCCCGCGTCGGTTTGGCCGAACGCGCCCATCATTTACCCTCGCAACTCTCTGGAGGTGAACGTCAACGCGTAGCGGTTGCCCGTGCGCTGATGAATTCCCCGCGCCTGATTCTGGCCGACGAACCCACGGGTAACCTCGACGAAAAGACCGGCGACTCGATCATCGACCTACTCCTCGGCCTATGCGCCGAACGCCAAATCGCGCTGGTTCTGGTTACGCACAACGCCGCCCACGCCTCCCGCACTGCGCGTACCTTGTTTATGCACGAAGGAGCGCTGCGATGAACGGGCTGGTTCGGGGTTTTAACTTAAAGTCGCCAAGTTCGCTAAGACTCATTCGCGTTCACGGCATCCTTGAGCTCACGCTCAAGGCCACACGAATCGCGAACACACTCCCCGTGGCCTTGAGCATGAGCTCAAGGATTTTCAAAACACCCTGCGCTCACGCGCAAGGCCACACGGAAATGAGTCCGGTCGTGGCCTTGAGCATGAGCTCAAGGTGTTTTATCCCCTTCCGGTTTTTGCGTCATTTTTGCGTTTTTTGTGGTTAAAAATGCCGACTGCTTCTCCTTCGTGTTAGACTCCCCCTCTCCCTAATCCCATGAGCTTTTTCTCCTCCCCCAAACCCAAGGTTAAGTGCGGCGTCATCGGCGTCGGCTCGCTCGGCCAGCACCACGCGCGCATCTACTCCACGCTCCCCAACGTCGAGTTCATGGGCATCTACGAATCCAGCGACGAACGCGCCAAGGAGATCTGCGCCAAGTACAACTGTCACCGCTTCGCCTCCATCGCCGAACTCGGCGCGGCCTGTGACGCCGTCTCGGTCGTCGTTCCCACCGATAAACACGCCGAGGTCGCCATCCCGCTGCTCGCGCAAAAGTGCCACCTGCTGATCGAGAAACCCATCACCGCCACCTTGGACGAAGCCGAGCGCGTGCTCGCCGCCGCCAAGGCCCACGACTGCATCGTCCAAGTCGGCCACATCGAGCACTTCAACCCGGTGATGAGTTTCATGGAGAAACACATCGACCGCCCCGGCTACATCACCGCCGAGCGCCTCGCCCCCTACACCCCGCGCGGCACCGAGGTCGGCGTGGTTCTCGATTTGATGATCCACGACATCGGCATCGTGCTCGCCCTCGCCAAGTCGCCCATTCGCAAAATCGACAGCGTGGGCATCAGCGTGTTGTCCAAGACCGAAGATATTGCCAACGCCCGCATCGAGTTCGAGAGCGGCTGTGTGGCCAACTTGAGCGCCAGCCGCATGAGCCTCAAAAAGAACCGCGAAATCCGCATTTTCCAGGACAACGCCTACCTCTCGCTCGATTTCATGAACCAGAAAGGCCACCTGGTTAAAAAGAACGACCTGATCGCCTACGGGGTAAAACTCAAGGTAGGCCTGGCCAAAGCCGGCGACGCCAGCTCGATCCCGGTGCAAGAAATCCCCATCGAAAAAGACGAACCGCTGAAGCTGGAGCTGGTGCATTTCACTGAAAGTGTAGCAGCGAGCACGCAGCCCAAAGTAGGCGCGATGCTGGCCAAAACCGCCCTGGAAGTGGCGCTGCAAATCACCGCCCAGATCAAAGCCGCTCAGAAGTGAGCGGCCCGGCGACGGAGTTCAGAGTCCGGAAGGGTTACACAGAGGGCACGAGAGGTGGCACAGAGCGCACGGAGGGGGCAGATGACAGGGGGGGCAGAGGTCAGATGGCAGGACGGAGTGAATTCGTCTCCTCCGTGGCCTCTGTGTAACTATTCCTCCGCCCTCCGAGTTGAACGTTGGATGTTCAATGTTGGATGTTGAACGTTCTCCGCCCCCCTCCCTCCGTGGCCTCTGTGCCACCTCTCGTGCCCTCTGTGTAACTATTCCGCTTCTCCCTCCTACTCCGCTGCCTTGCGCCGCTTTAGCTCCCGCAGAAAGTCGGCAATCGCCACCTGTATCCCGATACGCTCGGGCAAGAACATATACCGGTCCGACCCCAGCCTTTGGCTCAGCCCCGCCAGCAGATCCTCCGGCGGGTTACGCATACGCAGCAGCCGCTCGATCAACGCCGGAGCGTCCTGCAACTCATCTTCCGCCATCAAACTGCGTAACAAATACACCAGCGCGGGCTGATTGAGCGGATCCACCGCCACCGCCTGCCGCAGAATCTTCCGCGCCTCGGCACCGTGGCCGACACGATCCACCTGCAGCGCCAGTGCTGCCAGCACTTGCGCCGGTAAAACACGGGTTTCCCACAGCCGCCGCACCAACGGCTCGGCCTCCGCCTCCTGTTTCAGCCCATACAGCGCCACCGCCCGCAGCCCGCCGAGCACCAACCGCTGCCGCTCCGGCCATTTCAAAACAACCGCACCCAGATCGATGCACTGCTCGATCACCGCCTGATAAGCGCGCGCTTCCAACTTCGCTCGTAGCACCAGCAACACCGCGTCGATCTCGTCGCGGTTCAATTCACGACACCGAGCCGCCACCCGCTGGCTGACGTCGAGCCGCCCGCTTTGTGCGGCCGCTTCGGAAAGCATCAGCAGCGCCTGCGTATTGTTCTTAAACCGCTCGTAAAACGCCGTCTCCGCCTCCACCCGCCGCGCCGTGTCGCCCTCTTCGCCGCACGCTTTGATAAAGTCCACATAAGCCGCCGGTTGGTCCGGCAACGCAAGTTGCCGCAACCAACTCGCCCGCCGCACTTGGCCCCAAAGTTTTTTCTCTCCCAGATAATAAATGAAGGTGCGGTAGATTTCGGCATCACCCATCACCTGAGTGGTTAATTCGCTCAACTGTCTCAAGGCCTCTGTCTGTTGGCCTTGTTCCCAAGCGATCCTCGCGGTCACGAACCGACCTTCAGGAGTTGCTAGCAAACGCGACTTAGCCAGCACCGCAGAAGCCTCGGAGTAGTTCGCCCGGTTAAAATAAGCGTAGGCCAGCGCCGTGGAAGCCATTCTCCATGCAGGTATTTGCGGATCGAGGCGCGTTTGCAGTTCTTGGCTGAAGGCAATGATCGTAGAGTCGGCCTGCAGTCCGAAAAAGTAGCCGAGCACTTCGCGCAGATAATCAACTTGGTCGCCATGAATCGGCAACCCGTCGAGCAGCGTGGTACGGGTGATATCGGGACGGCCGGCCATCAAATAAATCCGTGCCACCATCAGCCGCGCCTGAAGGTGGTCGGGGACCGCCAGCAAACCGGGCCGTAATAAATCGAAAGCCGCGCGCCACTCCTGGCTTTCCGCCTGAGCCAGCCCCTGTTTGATCAAAAACTCGCCCTTGGCGTGCCGGTACGCGTCCAATTTCCACGGCAGCAAAAGCATGTGGGAATATTGAACCTCCGAAAACCCCCGCCGGTATTTGATAAAAACAAACAGCCCGGAGGCCACAGTGGCCCAAGCGACGCAGAGAAGAAGCAGCAGCCAGAGCGTCAGCCGCCCCCAAAACAGGCGGATGGCGGTGGCGTACTGGGTTTTCTCCAACTGATAAGGAGCGAACCGGCCCAGATTAAAGGGCGTGACGATTTCGGCGGCATCCGGCGAAACCTTGGATGTATTGGGGCCGATGGGGAGTGGGGGTGTTTCCATGGGGCGGCGGCGGTAACAAAAAAGCCCGCCCAGAACGGGCGGGCTATATAAATCAGCTTTCTACGAAAGCTTTTTTAAGCGGCAGGCCGGCGCCGACGGTAAGCCGCCATACCTAAAGCGGCAGCGCCGAAGAGCGCCGCAAAGGTGGACGGCTCGGGGATCGCGGAAGCCACGAAGGTTGCAGTTAGATTATTGAAGGAAATATTTAGCAGGTTAGAGGCTTCTGTGCTTCCAGTCGTCTGATTGCCGGTGATTCGGAACTGCTCAATTTGAGCGAAGTTTGTAATATTGCCTGAAAAAAGCGCAATCGAAGTCGTATATGTAGAGGAATTAAAGGAAGCTGCTATATCAAAAGTAGCGGTGGACTCAAATCCGGTACCTGATTGTATTGCTGTAACCGTGAAGGTGGTTGCGGTATTACCCGACAGTATCATTGCGTTCACCGCAAAGGCATTATTCCCGGTCAAGTTGTAGCTTGTTGGTACGAGGTCTTGGTAGAATACAACTGAGTTGAGAACGTCAGCCGTCTGGCCCTTAATGTCGTAGGTTCCTGAATTCTGCACAAAGGTACTTACTGCTTGAGTCAACCCCAATCCAGACGGATCTAATCCGTTAGTCCAAGCCCCAGAAAATGCTGCAGTGGATGCGAATGATGAAAAGTTATTAATCAGAACATCAGCTGCGCTCAATTGCGACGCCAGCATGCATCCTATCGCTAATACAAGTTTAGATTTCATATGGTTTTATTTAAAATTCACCCAAATATTAAAGGACGTAAGGAAGGTCGTTAATGAAGTCAGCACTTCCAGATGCGGTGCCCTTTTTGCTGATCATGATGGGCATGCCAGCAATTATTCTCACTGCGTTTTTCGAAGTTGCCAAGCCGGTAACCAATACCCAATTGGTGCCATTGTGGTAATAACTGGTCCAGCCAGCTCCAGACGGAATAGAGAGAACATCGGCAGTAGCTTTAGCTCCAGTCTTCCAACCTGCTACCTTGGAATTAATAGCTAAGCCGCCCAAAGTCGTATCGGCAGGAAATCCCGAATGACAATAAGTATTGCCTGCATTCAAAACTGCGGACCTATATTTAACTGCAGGGACAGTGCCGGTAAAAGTCAACGGGGTTGCTATGTTAGCCAGACGGGAGATGCTAATTGCCGCAGAAAAGGGTATCTGGACAGCACCCTTGTTTGAGCTCAATCCGGTCACTAAAACCCATCGGCCGAGGGTCGTATTATAGTAATAACCTGTTTGCGTATTACTCCCTAGGTAAACGATATCTGCCGAAGCTGAGGTGGATCCACCAACTAAGGTCGTCGCCCCAAAAAGGGAGTCCAATGTATCCACAGGGATTATCTCAAACCCATCGCCCACAGCAGCCATCGTGCTAAGATCGTAGCCACTCACGGTCAGTGTATTGGTTGTGTTGGCCGTGATTGCCAAAAATGCTCCCGCCGCACCACCTGAGGTAATGCGAAGCTGATAAGGTGCAGTCGAAGCCGATAGCGCCCCGGCTACCCAGCCAGCATTGGTGACCGTAACAGTGGTCGAGGTCCGACTAGCGATAATTCCCTTTGTTATGCCTGCAGCGAGAGGTGTGTCCGAAAGAGGAATCGTAAACGCCGTAGTTACTCGGGATGTACCCGTACCAGGTGCAATGCTATACGTCATCGCCCCGACCGGCGTGGTGGTGACGGAGGTTTGAGCGGAGGCGAGGCAGGCAAAGCCGAGGGTGGCGCACAGGGCGATCAAGCGGTTGTATCGGAACTTGGGGGTGGAGTTCATACAGGATTAAATTTTCAAATGTTGGTTCGACTCGAAAACGCAGTCGTCGTCAATACCTTTGATTTTCTTGGAGTTTGTAGGAGCTAAAGCGGGGTTCTGAAACAGGGAAAGTAGTCTAGGGGTAGATTACACTGCACTGATAAGTACTCGAGATGCCTTGGTCGTCCAGCACAGAAGGGTAAAATCTGGGTAAAACTCCTCAGGCTCCGCCTAGGGCAATCGTCCCAGTTGAGTCCCTTTAGCCGCAAAAGGCGTTAAATCTGGAAATCCGAATTTCGAGCCAACCACAGATTGCACAAATAGCACATATAGAATCCCTTAGGCGACAATTGAAACCGGCTTCACTCCCCTTTTTCATGCCCGCTTAAAATTCAGCAACATTCTGATATCTATGAACATCGGTGCATTCTGTGGTTTAAACTTCGGCGTTCGGGTTAAATCACGCAAAAACGAGTCAGCCAAAACGATGCCCAGTATCTCGGATTTTTAGCCGAGAATGACCCAAAAGAGCAAGCGCTTGTTGCATTGATTACTTACGTTCTTTCGCGGCTAAGGATCGAGGTGTTTTGTTGATTTCCGATTCAAGCCGTTAACCACTGATTAGCACTGATGCGCACTGATTAAACCCGAACGCCGAAGTTTTAACCACGGAATCACAGATGTGCACAGATAACAGAGTGTCACTGAATTTAAAGTCAGGATGAAAAAAGGGGGCAAGTTGAGTTCGTTTACCTCCCAAGCGATTGTATCTGTGCAATCTATGTAATCTGTGGTTGGTTTTAACTTCGGAATTCAGATTTAACCACTAATGAACACTAAGATACACTAATCCAGAAGCGGCGAACCCCTTGTTTCATTAGCGTAAATGAGTGGTCATTAGTGGTTAAAACGGTTCGCCTGTATTTTTTTGAACGCGAAACAAACAAGCGTTTGTTCTTCACGCACCTACGCGAGCCTTTGTGGTTAAAGGGTTCGATGCCTTTGATATTGTGTCATTTGGTGATTTTTGTGGCCAATGGATCGATGGCTGGTTTGGACTTTGGAATTCAGTCTAATACCATCTAGCCATTAATGTTAGCACGTCAGTAGTGGCCCACCATCCAACCTTAAAAACACCGGATTTTTAACCACTAATGAACACTAAGATACACTAATCCAGAAGCGGCGAATCCCTTGATTTTATTAGCGGAAATGATTGGTCATTAGTGGTTAAAACGGCTCGTGCGTATTTCTTTTAACGCAAAATGGCATGAGGTAGCGCGTCGCTTTAGACCGCAGGGAGTTCGTCGCCTGGGTCTGGGGGCTGGGCGGGGGCTTTTGCTAGTACGGCTAAAAACTGGGCAGCCGACGCCCGTGAACCGCGTTCGGCAAGATAACGTTCGGTATCAATCGCCGAGAGCTTCTCGGCGATCGCGGCGCTGATCAGTTGGTTCACGGAGATGCCTTCTTCTTGGGCTAGCCGCTTGGCATGGCGGTGAATCGAATTAGGCAGGCGAAGACTAAGGGTGCTCATAATTTTAACAGGGTTACAAACGCTGCGGGGCTGATCGCACGAATTCCGAGGCGCTCGCTGCCTGCGAAATCCCTAATGTTATAGGTGACGATGGTTTCCACATCGCCGGAAAAGGCCGCTTCTAAAACCATGTCGTCGCCGGGATCAGGCAAGTAGGGCCGCCATAAAAAATTGACGCGGCTGTGTTCGGAGGCGGACGCGATATAATTCAAAAAGTCGTTGAGTTCAGAAATGCTCAGATGGGGAAACTGCTTCGGTCGGAGTAAAACCTCTTCGTATTCGAAAAAGAGCGGGGTCGAAATGACCGGCTTGAATTTTTGTAGTGGAATAGACGTTACTATCTTGTGAGAAGCACCTTGCGATGATCTAAGGGCGGAAAAAAGGATGCAAGTATCAAGAATCACACGCACGGAGGTATCGTCGGCGATACCACTAATATGTCAAGTTCAAGGAGGAAGTCATACCATTTTGCATTCAAACGCATAAAAACTTGGCTACAGTTCAAGCTTACCGCACCAGCAACCAAACATCAAACACAGAGATCCTTAACCTCTAATGAACATTAAGATACGCTAATTCAGAAGAAGTGAATCCCTTGTTTTATTAGCGGCTATTAGCGTTCATTAGCGGTTAAAACGGGTTCGTTCGTATTTCGTTGAGTGCGAAATGGTATAACAGCGTGTTACTGAATTTGAAGACAGGTTGAAAAAAGGGCCCAAGTTGAGTTCGTTTACCTCCTAAGCGATTGCATCTGCGCAATCTGTAATCTGTGGTTGGTTTTAACTTCGGAATTCAGGTTAAACCGTAGCGTTGTTGATCGATCAAGTTGGGGGTGGTCTGGGTTTTATCAGTGGTGATCAGTGCCCATCAGTGGTTAACCGGTTCGGTGCGGGTGCATGGATCGGGCTCCCCACCGGCACCGACCAGCCTTCGCCCAGCCTGAATACATTCGGAATTTCACCACAAAGGCACGAAGGCACAAAGAACAACAAAGGTCGGCGTCTCGGAATGAGTTGGTTTTACCCTCGTTATATATTATCCGTGAAGCCTTTGTGCCTTCGTGCCTTAGTGGTGAAAGCCGAATCATAGAGTTTCCGGTGATTTGATTACTCACCTGGCGGCTCGATCACGGGATGCCTGCACGTGTCTGCAACCCACTCTCAAGTCACAACCCGAATCTTATTGGATAAAAATGCATTATGGAATCGGTTTTCTGTGGTTGAGCCGCAGGCAAGTAGCGCAGACTTCCAGTCTGCTTTGATGCAATCCAGGCCTGATACCATTTCGCACTCAAAGAAATACAAACGAACCGATTTTAACCGCTAATGTACGCTAATGGCCGCTAATGAAATCCAAGGATGCAGGGCTTCTGCATTAGCGTATCTTAGCGTTCATTAGCGGTTAAAATTCCGTTGTTTGATGTTTGGTTGATGGTGCGGTGATCGTGAACTGCAGCCAAGTTTTTATACGTATGAATGCAAAGTGGCCTGAGCAGACTGGAAGTCTGCGCTACTTTTCGACCCGTTACATTCCTGCTTCGTCCGCGCTCCGCCTAAGTTGTTGGTTGAGTGGCGGGAGTTGGCATTGACGAATCTACCGACGGCTGAACAAATGGGCGTGATGCCTGTTGCCTCGCTCTTCAACTTTTCCCGTTTAAGCCGCGTGGCGACACTGTGTTTTGCCGCAGTGGCTTTGGCTGGCGAAACGCGCGGGGCGGAGCAGCCGGATCTGCAAATCAGCCAGCTCAAGAATGTGCGAATGGGCTTTTTTTCCAGCATTGCGGCTGAACGCTTGGCCCACCTGCAGTTTGCCGAAGCAGCCGGGGCACAGCGGAAGCTGGGGCCGTTCCAAATCGCCACGCCTGGGGTGGCGCTCAAGGACGCCCGGCTAGAGATCAACGCGACTCCGTGCACGGCGGCGGACTGGACGGCGTTTACTGGGAGTTTGGCGAAATACCGGGCGGCACAACTGCCGCAGTCGCTTGGGGTGCGTTTACCCGATGGCCGCGAATGCATGACCCCGCGCTTCCCGGCGGTCAAAGGAAGCCTGCTGGTGTTTGCCCCGGCACAACTCCGCACGCCAGGGGGCGACCTGGGCCCGCCGCAAACGGTGGTGGTGGGCTGGGAGGGCAATGCACCGCGAGTGCTGCAGCCGCTCGCCGGGCCAAGCCCAGAACCCGCCACGCCCGCCTCGGTCAGGGTGGCAGCGCCCGCGCCGATTCCTGCACCCGACCCAGCCAGTTCACTTTAATTTTTTAATAATTTAACATAATGAAGTTCCGTGATTATAGACTTTGCTCACTTAGCCTGCTTTGCCTGATTTTTGGCGAGGCCCTTACGATGGCCGCGCCCGTGGTCAGCGTGCCGCCGACGGCACGCACCGTGGTGAATCAGGGCAGTGGTTTTAGCCTGAGCGTGATGGCGACGGGGCCGGAACCGCTGAGCTACCAGTGGTACCATGACAACCGTCCGATTGCGGGCGCTACGGGTGCCAGCTACAGCGACGCCAGTGCTGTTTATGCCGAGCGCGGCGCCTACACGGTGAAAATCACCGACGGGAGCAATGCGGTGAGTCGCGTTACGGGGTTTGTGAACGTGTTGATCCCGGGTGCTGCGGTTACCGCCTGGGGCGATAACTGGGCTGGGCAGAGCGCTGTGCCTGCCGGATTAACGGAGGTTGTGGGCATTGCCGCAGGTGGCAGCCATACTGTGGCTTTAATGGCAGACGGCACGGTGGTCGCGTGGGGAGCTAATTGGAGCAACCAAACTGACGTCCCCGTCGGCTTAACGGATGTGGTCGCCATTGCCGCCAGCTATTACCACACCCTAGCGTTAAAGGCGGACGGCACGGTGGTTGCCTGGGGACAAAATTGGAATAACCTAACCGACGTTCCCGCAGACTTAACCGGGGTCGTGGCGATTGCCGCCGGAGGGAATAACTTGGCACTCAAGGCAGATGGCACGGTGGTTGCCTGGGGCTACAATTGGCGCGATCAAAGGAACGATTTTGTCGGCTTAACGGAGGCCGTGGCCATTACCGCGGGTTTCTTCCATAACGTTGCGCTCAAAACGGATGGGACTGTGGTTATCGCGGGCGACTTTTTCGACCCAAACACCCCTCCTGCCGACCTGACACAGACAGTCGCTATCACCGCGGGTGCCTATCACAATCTAGAATTGAAGGCAGACGGCACGGTGGTTGCCAGGGGTGACAATTGGTCAGGCCAAACCACTGTGCCTGCCAACCTAAGTGGCGTTTCGGCAATTGCTGCAGGGTGGGCACATTCGGTGGTTTTAATGACCGACGGCACGGTGGTCGCTTGGGGTTTTAATTGGAATGGTGAAACCACCGTACCCAGCGGCCTGAGTGATGTCGCGGCCATCACGGCAGGCTTTAGCCACACCGTGGCCCTGTTCACCGGCATCGCCCCCGCGATCAACCTGGAACCCCAAGCCACGACGGTCGCCATTGGTCAGCCCGTGGCCCTCACGGTCACGGCGACCGGTAGCCTTTTATCTTACCAGTGGTACCGCAACGGGGTGGCCATCCCGGGCGAAACCGGGGCTAGCCTCAGTGTGGATGCCGCCAGTATCTACGAGGCGGGAGCTTACAATGTCACGGTCAGCGGGCCTCTTGGCACCGTCACCTCGGCCGAGGTCGCCCTTACGGTGACTTTGCCCAATGCGCTGGCCAGCGCCACCGAGGCGTATGCGCTGCTCAAGGGCTACGCCTTTGAGCAGGCGAAGACCCTGCTCGACGCCTACATCGCGGCCAATCCCAATGCGGCTGACATTCCGCTGGCGCGGCTGTTGCGCAGCGCGGCCCGCCTCGGCATCGCGGCGGCGACCGACACGCCCGAATTCTTGAAAACCAAACTCGGTGCCACCCGGGCGGATCCGGCGGACTGGGCCGTGATGGGCACCGACCCGGTGAGTTTTCCAACCGCCTATTCGGTCCAGCCTGGCGAGTGGATCCAAACCGGCAACAGTTGGCGGATAAGCGCCACCGACATGAGCATGGGTATGGGAATGCAGCCCAGCCAATCGATTGTGTTTAACAACCGCAGCGCGAACGACGCGTCGGTGACCCTGCAGTTCGACCAACCCGATGGAACCTTGGCTTCATCCTATTTTGGCAATGTTGAGTTTACCGACAAAAATCAGGCCGAATTGCAGCTTTACAGCATCGTGGACGCGCAGGGCCGCGCCACGATCACGCTGCCCGCTAACACGGGGACTGCGCTGGTCATCTGGTACACCGGTTCCCCCTTGCGGATTTCGGTGGTGGGCAGCCTGCCGGTCGACGTGCAGGTGCTCGCGGGTGCCGAGGCGTTCGACTACAACGTACTGAAAAGCGGCTCCAATCTGACCGATATCGTTGACTTCCTAAAGGTTCAGGATGCGGCGGTGTTCACGCCGTTGCTGGCCGATCTCGCCGCCATCCCGTCGGACGCGGAGATCCGGCTCGCCGCCAGCCAGATCGGCAGCATCGCGGACATCGTCCTGGCGCAACCCGACCGCGAGATGATCCAAGCGGCGGTCAAGTTCACCCAGGCGCTGCGGCTTTTGGGCGAGACCTATGACCTGGGCGTGGACCTCTCGAATGGGGACATTTTCCAGACCGCCTCGTGGGATGAGTTTCTCAGCAGTAACCCGCAGTTTTTAACCGCGTTGGCCGCTTCCAGCCCGACGGTGCGCAGCCAAGCCAAGGCACTCATTCAGCAAGCCGTGACGCACTATCGCGGCGTTGAAACGGACCTGTGGAGCCGCCCGGCTCCCGTTGGCGGTGGATCTTATTTGGTCAGTATCGATTTGGCCTCTACGACCCTGGCGGCGGACAAATCCAACGTCAGCGCCTACCTGAACAAGCTGTTGGCCGCCCTCGACGGGGCGACCAACGTCGATAACCTGTTGGCCCTGCGCGGGATGACCGGCGTGCCCCTCGGCACCCAGGTTGATCTCTCCTCGCTGTTTGCAGCGCAGGCTTACGACATTCGGGGGCATTTGCCCGCCACCGAAGCGGGCATTCGCAGCGGCGGCATCGCGCTGCTCGACGGGCTGTTGATCAGCAGTTTTGCCCAGACCATCGACTTCACCGGGCTTGCGGACTGCAGTTTTACGCATGCGGCCATCCCCCTCGCTGCGAGCGCCAGTTCCGGTCTGGACGTGAGCTTCAACATTATCACGAGCCCGGCAACGGTGGCTGGCTCGGAGCTAACTCTGACGGGAACCGGCACCGTGCAAGTGCGGGCGAGCCAAGCTGGCAACACGGTTTATGCCGCCGCCCCCGAGGTAAACGTTTCTTTCAACGTCGCCAAGGTGCCGCTCTCCATCAT
>JBILJE010000071.1:0-12052 GCA_044377395.1 Rariglobus sp.
CCGTGCCCGATCCAGCCCACACGGAGGTGGGCCCTCCCTCGATCCCGCGCCCTCCCCCGGAGGGACGACCTCCGTGTCGTCCGTGCCTCGATCCAGACCACACGGAGGTGGTCCCTCCCAAAGCCTAAATTCAAAGAGACGTTGGTATTAGCCCGCAGGTTTGACGGGGACGTATGCTGGAGCAGATGATCGTGAGTGAATCCCCGAGGTACACTAAATAGCAACACCACGGAGCGGCAGGGGCAGTTCCTCGCCTACTTATTGCAGTACAAACTGTTAAATGACTGCGCACCGGCGGAGGCGGACATGCAGCGGTATTTTGAAGTCACAGCGCCGAGTGTGCCCTCGATGGTGCTCACGCTTGAACGAAGGGGTTTCATCCAGCGCGTGCCCAGACAGGCCCGCAGCATCACCTTGCTTGTGAAACCCGAATCGTTACCCCCCGTTGAAACGCATCCAACGCTAACGTCTCATACCATGTCCAACGTCCCCCAAAAACGTATCAAGAAGCCCGGCGGCTGGAGCGCCGTAAAGCAGCACCTCAAGGATTGGAACGCCGCCCAGCTCAACGGGCTGATCAAGGATCTTTATGCCAGCTCCACCGACACCCGTACCTTTCTCGATGCCCGTGTGCAGGCGCAGGAGGCTGGCGGCGAGGCACTTGCGACCTATCGCAAGCGTATCGTCGATCAGTTCTTCCCGGCGCGGGGGTTTGGTAAGCTCAAGCTGGGCGAGGCCCGCAAGGCCATCCGCGACTACAAAAAGGCCACGGGAAACATGGAGGGCACCACCGAACTGTTGCTGACCTACCTGGAAAATGGCAACGCCTTCACCTGTGAGTACGGTGATATCAACGAGCCCTTTTACGACAGCCTGTGTTCGGTGATGGATGAACTGGCCGCAGTGCTGAAGGAGCAAGGTCAAGTGGCCTACGCGAAAGTCGGTGATCGCCTCAATCGAGTCGCGGCCAAAGCGGATGGAATGGGGTGGGGCTACGGTGACCATATCACTGGAGTCGTCCGGGAACTTGAGGCCGACCTCGGCGAACGAGGGCCGGCAGGCAGTTAGGCGAATTGACCCCTCGCTGTTTTGCCCGCCGGGGCAAAGCACGCGCAGGCGCCGACAAGCGCGGTCCCGCAAGGGAATACGGTGGGCGCGACTGGTGCGCTCACGGTCTCGGTGATGGTGCCTACATCGTTTCAATCCGAACGCCGAAGTTTTAACCACGGAATGCACAGATGAGCACAGATAACAGCGTGTTACTGAATTTAAAGACAGGATGAAAAGGGGATCAAGATGAGTTCGTTTACCTCCTAAGGAATTGTATCTGTGCAATCTGTGTAATCTGTGGTTGGTTTGAACTTCGGAATTCAGGTTCAATCCACGCGCCCCGTGCGGGACGCGACAATAGGTTAAAAACATGGTGGATTTACCCACGGTGTTTCAATCCGCGCCCCAGTCCGAAGACCGGGGCGATGCGTGTTGAGCCCGCCGATCAACCCGCTCACCACGCCAGTCCCTCGCGGCGCAGGCAAAGTGATGGCGTGAGCAGGCAGAGAACGTTTTGGAGCGTCTGGGCCATGGATGGATTTGGTGCGGAATCAGGAGTAGTTACGCGGCTCGTAGAGACGGTTATGCGGTGGCATGGCGGTGGCCTCCGGGAGGCAGATGGGGCGCAGGTAAGGGCGCGCAGTTCGTGATCGAAGACGACCTCGATGCGTTTGGCGGAGGTGATGTGGTAAATGAGGCCGGATGGGATGCGCAGGCCGAACATTTCCTCAAGGCAGAGCGCTTGGGCGCAAAGTTGCACGTGGTCATTGGACCAGCGGCGGGCGGGGCCTTTTTTTATATTCAACCGGGCGCGCTTCCACAACCGGCCGTCGTTCGTGGCTGTGAGATTTCAACTTCGGGTTTGGCGATTCGGCGGATTTCCACCAGGTCCGCCTTGCCGGTGAGGCCGAGTGTATCGGAAAATAGCGGGAGGGCGCGGAGCAGTTCCCAGCCGGCGCGGTGCTCGTAGCCGGGGGTATCTACGGCGGCGTGGGCGAGGTCGCCGAGGAGGGTGTGCTCGTTGTCCACAAACACGCGTTCGGCGTGGATGAGGTAGGCGCGGCGATCGCAGTAGAGATGCTGGTTGAGGGCACTGAGGGGGATGACGGCGGCCTCGGAATGCATACGATTGAAGCGCGTGTCGGCGGGGGCATCTGTGTTACCAGCAGATTTTTAAGCCGTGTGGAGTGTAGTGAGGGAATTTGTCGTCGCCCGAGACGAGGGTGAAACCCTCGTTGATGGCGGTCCAGATGAGCAGACGGTCGAATGGGTCTCGATGGTCGGTAGGGCGGGGCAGGCGGCCTGAGCTGGAGGCAGTTTCGTGGGAAAGCGGTATGATATTCCAACCGGCCTCAACGACGAAGCGGGGAAAATCCTCGGGCACGGCTCCTTGCAAGGTGAGTTTACCGAGGCCGGCTTTGAGGCTGATTTCCCAGAACGACACGACACTGACGGAGATAGTGTTGGCAGGATTTTGCAGTGCTTTCCGAGCGTTCGCGGAGAGCCGGTTGGCATCTTGCAAAGCCCAAAGGAGTGAGCAGGTATCGAGCAGGAGGTTCATGAGCCGAGGAACTCCTCCTCGGTCATCTTAAAATCAGGATGGATGGTGACGCTAAACTTTCCAGCGAGGTGGCCCAGTTTGCGTTTGGGGGCGGTCGGGGGCGGGCCGAAGACGGCGACGGGACGTTTGTTGCGGCCGTAGGTGACGGTGACGGACTCGCCCTTTTCGACGAGGGCGAGAGCCTCGGGCAGGCGGGCTTTGAATTCGCCAATGGTGAGGGTGGTAGCCATGCCGGAAAGGTGATTCCAACGGGACAAGTAGTCAAGTTGGGTGGCGTGGGGCAAAGCAGGCTGAAGGGTGCCGAGGGGTTACCAGACCGTGTTTGAGGCAAAACTCGCGAAGGCCGGGTCGATGGTCAGGAGGGTTAGGTCTTCGATTTTGGATTGAGCGGCCAAAAGGCGGTCGAAAGGGTCGCCATGCAAGGAAGGGTGGGTTCCTGCATAGGCGGCGTGTTCGAGAGTAACTGGCAGCAGACGCCAGTTCTCTTTTTGCGCGGTGGTGCTCCAGCCCTGCAATAAGGTCGGCGGAAGAAGCAGTTTCCCGAGCCGATGTTTGGTCGCGATTTCAAAGACTGAAACCGTGCTCAGCCAGCATTCGTTGCTTGAGTCGGTGATGAGTTGGCGAGCCTTTGCGCTGAGTCGGGGGTGATCGTCCAGCCACCAGAGCACGGTATGCGTATCCAGAAGGAGCTTCACGGGAGGTTGAGCGGGTCGCTCGGGCTGGAGATTAGGCCGCTATATTCTGGTGGAAGTGGAGCTAGGGCGTCCTCCGAAGAGAGCGGGCCGAACAGGCCCTTAAAACGTCCGGGCACACGCGGCGCTAAGGGGGCAGCGGCGAGGGGGACGAGGCGGGCGAAGGGGTGGCCGGCACGGGCGATGGTGATTTCCTCGCCGGCCTCGACGCGGGCGAGAAGACGGGAGAGCTGGGTCTTGGCCTCGTGGACGTTGACGATGGAGGGAAGCTTAGGCGGGACGACGATCTTGGGCCCATTGCCTGGCCTGGCGGGCGAAGGGCGGACAACGCGGCGGGCGGGTTTAGGGTTGGCTTTAGTGGCCTTGGTCTTAAGCGCGGTTGGCATAATGAAATTACTTAGCTAATCGGTTAGCTAAGTCAAGGGATGGGCGGGAGTGAGGCTCAAAGTAACTCGATCACTAAGACCATGGCCGGGGTGGTGGAGCGGTCGAGGCGGGCGATCTTTTGCAGCGCGAGGGTGAGGGTACGACCCAACGGGGTGTTACCCCAGGCCGCAAACGTCCGGCCGGCGAGGACCAGGGCGAGGGTTTCGTCGGCGTCGAGTCGCAACCCGGTGAGCAAATCAAATGGTGCGGTGTAACGGTAGGTGCGGGCGGCGGCGTCCCAAGCAATCGGCGCCGCATGGCTATCGCGCAGGCATTCGATGTCGCGTTTGACCGTGCGGGTGGACACTTCGAGCACGCGGGCGAGGCGGACTGCATCGATTGGCGCACCGGCAGCGAGCTGTGCGTGCAGGGCAAACATACGCGTGGTGGCGGCGGGGCCGGACGTGCGCAGCCGGGGGCTGCCTGACGTGGCCAGAGGTTGCCGGAGGCAGGTGACTTGCGTCATTCGGCGCAGGTAAACGCAGTCAACGATGGCGGCAGGTACACGCCGAGTTTCACCCCGTCGTCGCGATTTGATGCCCGCTGGCGCACCTGCTGATCGAATCGGCCCAGCTCGGCATCAGTGGGGTGGCGCTCAAGGACACAGATACCATTTCGCACTCAAAGAAATACAACCGAACCGTTTTTAACCGCTAATGAACGCTAATGGCCGCTAATGAATAACAGTAATTCAGTGCGACCGAATTAGCGTATCTTAGCGTTCATTAGCAGTTAAAATTCCTTTGTTTGGTGTTTGGATGATCGATCGCGACTGACGTGATCACGGTAGTGGTCGGGTTTTAATGCGGTTGAATGCAAAAGGGTATCACAAGCCCAACGCGCCCGCCCCGCGCAAAACCTGCCCCGCCTGTTCACGCCTTGACGCGTACCGAGGCGCGGCGTTGGTTGCCCTTTATGTGCAGCCCCCTGTTTCCGGCCTTTTCAGCATGAAGGACAACCCCTCAATCACTCCTTCGCGACAGATCTGGCTGTGGGTGACCGCCGGCTATTTATTTCAGTCCATTCCCGCCGCCGTTCGCGACGAAGCCCTGCCGGTTGCCCTCAAAAACATCGGCTACGGCGATGCGATGATCACCCGTTCGGTCGCCCTGCTCGGTCTGATTTTTGGCTTTAAAATCCTGCTCGCCCCCGTGGTGGCGGCGTTCCGTCCGCGCCACTTTATCCTCTCGGCCGAGCTCACGGTCACGCTGCTTCTGGCTGCCATCGCCGGTCTGGTGTGCGCCCAAACCCCCTCGGCGCCGCTCATCATCACCGCGCTCGTCTTGCTCTCCTTCGTTGCGGCCGCACACGACTTTGCGCTCGATGGCTACTTCGTCACCTCACTCGATGACCGCAGCCGCGCCACCCAATCAGGGCTGCTCAATTTCGCCTCCAAACTCGGCATGGTGCTGGCCGGCCCCGGACTCATCTGGCTGGCCGGGCGCATGATGGACCAAGGTGCGCCATCGGTGACAGCTTGGGCTGGGGCGCTCGGTGCCGCCGCCCTGTGCGGGTTATTGGCTTTCGCCGCCAACTGGGCCGGCCTGCGCCGTGACCCACCACCGCCTGCGGATATTCGCAACGTCAAGGAGCGTTACCGCGAGATGTTCTCCGGACTCGTTCAACTCTTCGCAGATGGCCGCCTTCCCGCCCTGCTCGGGTTGATCTTTTTTTACCGTGCGAGCGAGATTCACATGGCCAAAATCCTCCCGGTTTTCGCGGTCGACGTGAACCACGGCGGGCTGGCGCTGAGCAATGAAACGTACGCGGTGATGCGCATTGCGACAGCGGTGCTCGGGCTGGCGCTCGGCGGCTTATTAGGATCGATGGTGGTGGCGCGTGTGGGGCTGGCCCGGTCGCTCGTGCCCTTGGGAGTTGCCATGCACCTGCCGCTGGTAGCGGTCGCCTGGCTGGCCACCGACGGATCCCACTCCACGACGCTGATCGGTGCGGTGTTTTTGCTCGAATATCTGGCCTACGGAGCCGGCTTCTGCGCGCTGATATTGGCGATGATGAAGGTTGCCGCTGGGCCCGGCGGCGCGGTGCGTTATGCGGCGCTTTCGACCTTTGCACTGCTCGCCAACTATTTACCCGGCCTTTGGGCAGGACACTTGGCCGAACGCCTCGGTTATTCGCATTATTTCCTCTTCGCCCTCGTGCTTGCCCTGCCAGGCATCGTCGCCTCGCTCTTAGCCCGAAAGCACTTCGCCGAACCGGCCTGATCGGCCCAACGCCCCCCAAAGCGCTCTGCTTGCTCGCTGTTTTTAACGAGTTGCCTACCCGCGTCAGCACACCGCCAAGCTTAGATGCCGGCCAAATGACGGGTTCGTCGTTTCCGGTTGGGCCGACAACCACCCCTTGGCGCTAACAAGCCAAAAAATCCTGCCTACACCAACGCGGAATCCTCCATCAGCTCATTAGCCCCAGCCTGAGACTCCGCCGACTCTTCCCGACCACCCGCCATTTTAACGTAAATACATGTTTATGTTTCGGCTAAATGTGGCGATTACTTCCCCCCATGGTGAGTTTATCATTACCTCGAAAGTGCGACAGATTCCTTTTGGGGATCCTGCAAACCACTCTCCTGCTGGTCCCCTTCACCGCCTTCGCTGGCGACGCCCCGGTCGAAAAACTAGCCAATCTGGAGCTGGAACAACTCATGCAGATGCCCGTCGAGTCCGTCTCCGGCGTCTCCAAATACGATCAGTCCATCCGCCAAGCCCCGGCCAGCGTCACCGTGCTCACCGCCGCCGACATTCGCAATTTCGGCTGGCGTACCTTGGCTGACGCGCTGCGCAGCGCCCCCGGTTTCCACATCCGCAACGACCGCTTTTACGAATACACGGGCAACCGCGGCTTTACCCGCTCCTTGGACTACAACTCGCGCACCCTCGTGCTCGTCGACGGCCACCGCATCAACGATGCCATTTACCAACAGGGCTCGGTGGGCACCGATTTCTTGCTCGATCCCGACCTCATCGACCGCATCGAAATCATCCGTGGCCCCGGATCGTCGGTCTACGGCAGCAACGCCTTCTACGGGGCGATCAACATCATCCCCAAAAAAGGCCGCGAGCTAGCCGGTGGCCAGGCCGCCGTCAGCGTCGACTCCGCCCCCGGGGCCAAGGGCCGTGTCTCCGTCGGCAACCGCACTCCCAGCGGCGTCGAGTTCCTCGTCTCCGCCACCGCCAGCGATTCGCGCGGCGAGTCCAATTTCGCCCTGCCTCAAGTCTGGCGCGACGCCACCGGTTCGAACGCCCTGGAGTCCACCGACACGGACGGTACGACCCAACGCCAAGTCTACGCCCGCGTCGCCTGGCGCGGACTGGAAAGCGAAGCCGCTTACGGTAAGCGCCAAAAGGACGTGCTGCCGACCGTTTACACCACCCAGCTTGACCCCACCGCCAGCGCCAGCGACACACGCGGTTACTGGCTGCTGCGTGCCACCGGCCACCCCCTGCCCGACGCCACCCTCACGGCCAAAACCAGCGTGGATTATTACCACTATGACGGCCGGTTTCTCAACCAATCCACTGACAACACCAACCTTAGCGCCCACTTCGACCAGCATCACTCCACCGCCACAGCCTTATCGCTGAACAACGAGGTGCGCTGGCACCAGACCTTCGTCGAAGGCCACAGCCTGCTGCTCGGCCTCGAACTGCAAAACAATCTCAAGCAGGAGACCGACAACACCAATCTCACCCACCCCGCCGATTCGGCCCCCTCCACGCGCGCCTCCACCTCGAACGTCAGCCCCTTCGCTCAAGTCGATTACCAACTCCTTAAGCCGCTTCGGCTTTCTCTGGGCGCACGCTACGACAACTACAGCACGAGCGATAGCGCTGTAACCCCTCGCATTGGCTTGATTTGGGACGCCACCCGCAGCACCACGGTCAAACTGCTTTACGGCGAAGCCTTCCGTGTCCCCAACCTCGAAGAGCGCAACCCCACGGAACCTGGCACGGTCGCCAACCCCAACCTCGGTCCCGAAAAAAACCAGAGCTGGGAGCTCAGTTGCGATCAGCGTTTCTCGTCCGTCTGGGCCGGCGATGCCCACCTGTACCACATCCAGTCCACCGACCTGATCCTCGACTACGCCAACACCTCAAATTTCACCACTATTGGCGGCGAACTGGGCGGCTCCGCCCGCTTTGACTCCGGCTTGAACCTGCGCGCCTCTGCGACCCTCCAGCAAACTCAGGACGAGGCCACTTCGCGCGATGTGGGCGACGCCCCGCAATTGCTCGGCAAACTCAACGCCACCGCCCCCGTTTATGGCAACTGGCTGCGCGCCTCCACCGAAGTGCAGTACGTCGGCGAGCGCTACGATTTCAGCACGTCACGCGCGAAGATGCACGACTACGTGGTGGTTAACTGCACGCTGCGCGCCGCGCCGGTGTGGCGGTGCTGGGAGGTTTCCCTCTCGGTTTACAACGTGGCTAACTCGCGCTGGTCCGACGCCAAAAACGAGGGCACCATCATCTCCCCGCCGCGCACGGTCATCCTGCGTTTGGTCCGCAATTTCTGATGTCAAGGCGGTCTCTCATCGTTAGCCTTGCTCGCCGCTGCGCGCTAGCCCTTTTCTGGCTGGGCGTGCCCGCCCTCGTCCCGTGCCTGCACGCAGACCCGCAGACGCAATCGGCGGTGATCGACACCGACACGGCCACCGCCGCCTACCTGCTCAATTTCCTGCGCTTCACCGAATGGCCCGCCGGCGCTTCGGCCAACACTTCGCGTGCGCACTCGGCTAATTCCCCCTACGTGCTCGGGGTGTCTGGCAACCGCCCTTTGCTCGATAAGCTGATCCGCCTCGTCGAGGGCCAACTGGTACGCGGCCATCCCGTGCACGCCGTGCGCATCAGGGACGAGACCGACCTGGCCGCATGCCACCTCGCCTATTTCAGCCCCACACCTGATGACGATGGCCTAGGCGTGCCGATTCAGGCCGCACTCCGCGTACTACGCGGAGAACCCGTGCTCACCGTCTCGCCGGCCCCGGCCTTCCTTGACCAAGGAGGACTCGTGCAACTGTACCGCACGGATTCTCACTTACGCTTCGATATCGCCGCCGAGGCCGCTCGCGTGGCAGGCCTCACCCTTAACTCCCGCCTACTGGCCCTTGCCCGGCCCGTGCCGGTTACTAAATGAAGCCGAGACCCGCCACGCCCCGCTCGATTCGTCGGCAGGTGCTGAGCTTTGCCCTGCTCAGCTGCGCGTGCGTATTGGTGCCCGTGGCCGGAGGACTCTTCACCTACCACTATAAGCAGACCCAGGAGCGCCTGAGCGATTCCCTGGCGGCCACCACCCGCATCGCCGCGGTCAACGTGGCCGCCGCGCTCGCCTTCAACGACTCCACGACTGCCTCCGAACTGCTCCACTCGCTCAGCCACGACCCGCTAATCACCTGCGCCAAAATCGAGGACACGAAACACGCCCTGTTCGCCCTCTACCTTAGCCCACGTGCTCCGGCTAATACGACCTGCGCCGAATTCTGCGCCGCCGTGAACCCCTATAAAACGGCGGCGCCCATCGTCCACGACGGGGTAACGTATGGGCAACTCACCGTCGCCGCCGACATCCGCAGTGAACTGCGCCGGGCGGCAATAACCTGGGGCGGCGTGTGCGCAGCCGCATTCCTGTTGGCAGGAATAGCGGTCTTTTTTATCGCCCGCCGTTTCCAGCGCCAAATCGCCCACCCCATCACTGATCTGGCCGCCACCGCACTGCGCGTGGCTCATGAACGCGACTTCGAAACCCCGACGCCAGTAACGGGCTGCAGCGAGGTCATCGAGCTATCCATCGCCATCAACTTGATGTTTACCGAGATCTCCCGGCGCGACGCCCGTCTCGCCCGGCAAGTCGCCAAGCTCAACCGCGAGATCGAGGAGCGTGAGCGCGCCGAGGAAACCCTGCGTCAAAACCAGCAAGCCATGAGCCGCCTCGCCCGCGAGGCCGGCATGGCCGAGGTCGCCTCCGGGGTGATCCATAATATCGGCAACACCCTGACGAGTATCAGCATTTCCAGCGACTTGGTTGCGACCCGATTATCCAACACCCGTCGCCGCTCGCTGGCCACGTTGAGTCAGTTGCTCGCCCCCGCCTCGGCACAGACGGCGGAAGTCTTCAGCGCCCACTCCGACGGCCCCGAACTGCGCACCCTGTTGGCTCAAATCACCGCCGCCCTGTCCACCGATTTAACCGAGACCACCCGGCTGGTCGAAGTCCTGCAAGCCGGCAACAGCCACCTTAAAAGGATCGTCGCCAGCCAGCAGTCGCTGGCCCGCACTCACCGCCTCTGCGAGCCGTTCGTTTTGCGCGAGGCGCTTCAGGAAGCCCTCCTGCTCGCCAGAACTATAGCGCGTGAACCGTACCCCATTGCCCCGTGTCCAGGCGACTCCAAGTGCGGGCGAAACGGGGACTGCATCCGCAACGATTCCCCGCTCAAAATCAACGACTGCGCTTTTGACGCCACCACGGTTTACGCCGACCGTAACCTGGTGGTGCAAATCCTCGTCAATCTGTTGCTCAATGCCCATGACGCTATCGCCTCTTTGGCGCCGCCCAACCCGATGATTTCCCTGTGCATTGGCCCGGCTCACAACGGGCTGCTGCCCCTCACGGTCACGGACAACGGTGAAGGTATACCCGAAGACAAGCTCCTCAGCCTGTTCACTTACGGCTACACCACCAAAGCCAGCGGCAACGGGTTTGGGCTTCACAACTCGGCCAACGCCGCTCGAATGATGGGCGGGGAGCTCTTCGTCAGCAGCCCAGGCCCCGGACTCGGGGCTACTTTTACGCTTCGCATTCCGATCCACTCCAACGATTAAACCACCTATGCCCTCCGTCATATCCCGCATCCTGATCGCTGATGACACCCCTGCACTGCACGAAGCCTACCGTAACATCTTCGCGGTCGAGACCGATGCGTTTGCCGACCTGCCTGGCATGGCGAAATTCGCCCCCGCTCACGTGGTGCCCAATGCCCCGCCGGCTCCGAGCTACGAGCTTACCTATGTGAGCCAAGGCGAAGAAGCTTTGGCAACTGTCACCAAGGCCCGGCTCGCCGGCGAGCCCTTCGCGCTGGCAATCCTGGATGTGCGGATGCCGCCCGGCATCGACGGGGTGCAGACCGCCCGGCAAATGCGCGCGCAACACCCCGACATCCAGATCGTGCTGTGCACGGCGTTCGCCGACTACACCTGGAGCGACCTGCTGCAGGCATTTCCCGAAAGCCACGGCGTGCTGCTGCTCAAAAAACCCTTCGACGCCATCGAAATCCACCAGATCGCAGCCGCCCTCTGCCGCAAATGGCACTTAGATGTCGAGAATCAGGCACTCGTGCAAAACCTGGAAAACCGAGTCGCAGAACGCACGGCGGAGCTCACCCAAACTGCCGCTGAATTGGCTTCCGCGCTCACGGCAGCCCAAGCGGCTAATCGCGCCAAAAACGACTTCCTGCGTTGCGTCAGCCACGAACTGAACTCGCCGCTCAACGGCATCCACGGTGCCGCCAGCCTGCTCAGCATTCATGATGACCCAACGACCCAGAAAATGGGCCAAATCATCATCGAATCGAGCTCCCGGCTCAATCGGATGTTCAACCGGATTCTGATCTATCTCCAGCTGGATGGCGCCCCTATACGTACGCCCCAGCCCCTGGAGCCAGCCGGGTTGCTCGCACGGGCTGTTGAGCCCCATCGCACGGCGGCACAGGCCAAGGGCCTGACGCTCCAGTCCAGTTTTACCGCACCACCCCAGCTCACGGTGCTCGGCCGCTCAAGCTTGGTTGAAACCGCTCTCGATAACCTGATGGAAAACGCCATCAAGTTCACTTCAAACGGCTCGGTCTGCGTCAACCTGCATTATAATCACCCCAAGCAAACGCTGATCATAGAAGTCACCGACACGGGTAGCGGGATCGTGCAAAGCCAGCGTGAGGATTTATTCACCCTTTTCACCCCGGGAGACAGCAGCCTGACGCGCAAACAGTCCGGGGCGGGGCTGGGACTGGCGCTGGTGTCGCGCATCGCGCGCGTACTCGACGGCGAAATCAGCATGCGCCCCGGCTCACCGGTCGGCAGCGTGTTCACCCTAAAAGTCCCCTGCACGGTGCCTGTGGGGAAGTAGCGAGTAGCGGGTAGTGGGTAGTGGGTAGTGGGTAGTGGGTAGTGGGTAGCGAGTAGGTCGGAGCGGAACTCCGACTCGTTTTCGTTATTCTTAATCATTCTCTTTCTCCGATCTTCCTGCCGAACGATTAATACCAAAAGCTAAATGGTTTTAGACTTAGTTTGTTAATGGAGGGACGACCTCCGTGTCG
>JBILJE010000311.1:0-3541 GCA_044377395.1 Rariglobus sp.
TCACGCGCCGCCAGCGCGAGGCGGGTGCCGACGTGAGGCTTGTTGGTGGGGTGTACATCATTCGGATCGCCGATATCTGAGGTCACCACCAGTCCGACCTGCGGCAGGGTCCGGGAGGTCAATGCCTGAGCCTCGCGCAGCCAGGCAATGTTGTTGGGCTGGGTCGCGACCGGTTCATCATTCTTGCCGTAACCCGGGAGCTGGACGACCAGGAAGGGCAAGTCGCTCCGTTCCCATCTGCCGCGCCATCCTTGGATGAGGCGGGACAGATAATCGCGGTACGCCAAGCCGTTGGAGAAGTCCGCTTCGCCTTGATACCAGGCCACACCTTGGAGGGCGAAAGGCGCCAAAGGTGCGATCATCGCATTGTACGCCAACGAGGTGATGAGGGGACGTTCGTAGGTGCCCGGAGTGGGACCGGCAAACGGGTCGGGATTTTGCGGTTTGGGCCGGGACAACGCAGGGGCTGCTGGGGCGGACCGGCCCTCGGCTTTGGCCTGCGCGGCCGCCACCTGCCAAACTTTGTTCGCCCGCTTGTACGGTTCCTCGACGTTCTTTTCCCAATCTTGATAGTCCTTATAAAAAGCGGCTAGCAGTTCGGGCTGATCGCGGGCGGCGAGGTTCTTCCGTTGGCCGACCTTCCATTCGTCGAGCAGTTTCTGCAGCGGGGGCGCGGCCTCATAGGCCGAGAGAGGGGTCCATATCTTGATGCGCGTGCCGCCCCAGGCGCTATGGATGATGGCCACCGGAACTTTATGGGCTTTGCGGAGCTCCCGGGCGAAAAAGTAGCCGACGGTGGACAACTCCTTAGAGGAGCTTGCCGATAGCGGGAGCCACTTGCCTTTGACCGACGATTGCGGCTCTCCGGCGGTGCCTTTATCGACCTTGAAAAAACGAATCAGCGGGTCGTCCAGCTCCGCCGTCATCTCCGGCGGTACTTTGGACGAGCGCAACGGCAGATCCATGTTAGACTGCCCGGAAACCAGCCAAACATCGCCCACCACGACATTCTCCACGGTGAGGGTGCCGTGGTCCCCCGTGACGACCAGCTGGCGAGGCGTAGCGGACGCCTCGAGCGGATTGAGGCGTCCACGCCAGTGGCCGGAGGCGTCGGCGGTGGCGCTGATCTGCTGGCCGGCGAATGCGACGTCGATCTTGGCCCCCGGCGATGCGGTTCCCCAGACCGGGACGGCTTGGGAGCGCTGCAACACCACACCGTGGGTGAAGAGCGAATTTACGGCGAGCTCGCCGTACGCGCTCGGAACGAGAGCAAGGAGGAGGAGGGGCAACAACTTTAGGTTCATGGTAGGGAAATGTGGCGAGGTCATGGGGTTTGATAGACGCGCAGCCGGAAAAACCGGGGTTTCGCGCCATTGCTGGAAAGATCGGGAAACGAGGCCTGGATCACCTCAGGGTCGGCGTCGTGGGCGACCACGAGGGAGGACGTCGCAACTGCTTCTCAAGTGGCGAGATCGGAGCTGAACTCGGTGGGATAATACCCATTACACAGCTATTCAGGACTTTTAACGCAAGGACGCTAAGGCGCGAAGTATGAGACAACTCGTTTTGAGCGAATGCTTTCTTTTCGCCTCTGCGCCTCTGCGACTTTGCGTTAAAGACCCAGTTTGGCTGATAAAGAGTATAAGTGAGCCCGGCGCTCCCCCGGTCCTTGCGCTGGGGATACAACGCGTGGAGGGCGTGGTGGCCATCGGGCAAGAGGTTGCCGGCCTCGATGCAGGGGAGACCGAGCGTGGAATCTGCCTCTAGCTTAGGCATTCTTGGAAAGGACCAAACCAAGCTGGTTAGGCAGGAGCGCATGGCAATGGGGGGGATATAGCATCTTTTCAGTGGGTTCGGGGTGCCGCGGGCGGGATGCACCCAGCAGCGAGGCTAGTAAAAAGGCGTGAAGCGGTCGCTGGGGTGGCTTTCTCGGACAGACGTCACCGTGAGTGCGATCGGACCGGGCTCCCACACTGGGATGCCGGAGTTCGTCGTGATCACTTCTCCACGAGTGTGGCACGCACGCGCAGGAAACGGGAGACGCCGGAATTCAGTTCAACGCTATCCGTGACCGTGACCGGTTGGCCGACAGTGCCGGGGTTGACGGCAATGACCGTCCAGGTGGACAAGTCGGAGGAGGCTAACACCTCGTACCTCACATCGGAGCGAGTGCGGTTAAACGTGAGTACGCAGCGACGGGGCGAGTCGACGGAGATGCTATGCAGGACGGAGGGGCGCGAGCTCGCCGTGGTGGGGAGCGTGCCAAAGGCGTACTCGAGCAGGTTGGGTGCGCCGTCGGCATCGGGGTCGGCCTTCCACGTGGCTTTGCCGTTCGCCAGGGTTTTGCTGAAGTGGGTGTAGGTCCAATTGGTGCGACCGACCGAGTCAGCCGTCGACTGGAGGCTCACGAGATTGAGGTGCGTGTAGAAGAACTGAGCGCAGTCCTGGTCGACCGTTATATCCTGGTATTCCGGTATATAGTTCCAGTAATCGTCAAAGCAGCTGTGGCCGGCACCCGGAATAGGTTGGAATCTATTGACCACCCCGACCGAATTCAGGCGACTCTCCAAAGCGAGCGAATTACTGGGTAAAACAGTCTTATCGGCGTCGCCGTGCACGATAAAGACGGGTGGATCATCTTTATCCACGTCCGAGATAAGGTTGAATAAGAAGGGCACGGCACTTGCACCCCACAGGTCAAGCACCACGGAGACGTGGGCATTAGGGCCGATGGAGCTAATTTCCCTGAAAGCGGCCATCATCGCGGTTGACGCCCCGGCGGATCCGCCGCCAATTGCGATGCGACTCGGATCAACCTTATAGTCGTCGGCATTCGCGCGCACCCACCGCACCGCTTCGGCTGCGGTTTTCCCGTCCCACAAATTATAGTTGATCGGGACGGTGACGTAGCCCCGCTTGGACCAGTTTTGGCAGAGTTTGACGATCTCGGGTATCTCTTTGGAGCCGTTTGAGCCGTGAAGGATGATGAAGGCAGGAAACCGGGGGATGTGGTCCGCCCCCGTGGGCATATAAACATCGAGGAGTAGGCTCGGATAAAGCCTCGAGTAGGCGATGTTGGTTCCAACTTTTCTAGAACCGTATTGTGAATCCAGATAAAGTGTTTTGGGCTGGGTGGTGGAGGTCTGGGCGCGTGTGGGACTGGCCAACGCTAAAAAAAGAAGGGCCAGCAGTAGCAGGGGTGGGGTTAGGCGATAAAGCATAGGGGTAAGGGTGGTGGGTAATTGAAAGTTATGGGAAAGATCTAGCCCTAGAATAAGAGACCGCCGTCCCGTTCACGTGCACACAGGGTGGACGGTTTTACCGGGAGACGCCGGTCTGCTGTTCGACGCTGTCCGTGACCGTGACCGATTGGCCGACGGTGCCGGGGTTGACGGCGAGACCGCCCAGGTGGACAAGTCGAAGGAGGTTCAGACCTCTTACGTTACATCGGAGCGAGTGCGGTTAAATGTGAGGAAGCAGCGATGGGGCGAATCGATGGCGGTACTTTGCAGGACGGATTGTCGCGAGCTCGCCGGGGCGG
>JBILJE010000312.1:0-3527 GCA_044377395.1 Rariglobus sp.
AAACAGGCTCAATGGGATTTATCGGCATACGATCAGAGCCAGGCTTTTCGTTGAGCCAATTTTCCGTCGTAAGCGTTCCGACCCGAGCGGTCGTAGGGTTTTGAACTGGGTTGCCGCCGTAAGCGTTGTTTCGGCGTCTTTTTTTACGATGGGAGCGCGGTTTTTCACCGTGACCATTGGCCCGCCACAGGTGTTTTCGACTCAGGCGGTCGTAAGGTTTTTGGCCGCGCTGCGGTCGCAATTGCGACCGCAGTGGGCGGATGAGGCGTAAGCAAAAGGGCTCAGGCCGGAATGGCACTTAGTTAAGGGGGCTGATCGGTGTATCTGACTTAGGTCGCCCCTTCAGGGCTTTGTTTATTACTGATTGATTCCTAGGGCGTTGCCCTAGGCTGGGATGGAACGCCCCTTTGGGGCTGCGCTGCCTAACTAAGTGCCATTCGACTCAGGCCGTTACATGGATACATAAACCAACGACAAAACGTAAAATCTGACTCTCAATGTATCCATGTAACGCTCTGCCCCCTTTTTTTCCTTACAATAAACCTCATAAAAACGTATTGAGCTCTTTTGTTCCCCGCCGAGAGGGCAGTTGCCAACGGGACCGGAATCGACACAGTCCCAGTCATGAACGAACTTGTTTTTGAAGTCACCCAGGAGGCGGATGGCGGTTTTGTCGCCGAGTCACTCGGCGAAGGCGTCATCACCCAGGCCGACACTTGGGACGAACTACGGGTCAACGTCCGCGAGGCCGTAGGGGCCTACTTTTTTGACCGGCCCGCGCCTGCGCGCCTCCGCCTGCACCTAGTGCGCGACGAGGTGCTCGCGTGAAGATACCCCGCGACGTTTATGGCCGCGATCTGGCCGCCGTACTCTGCCGCCAGTGGGGTTACAGCAAGGTCAACCAGGTCGGCAGCCACATCATTTTGCAGACGGAGACGCCCGAACATCACCGCGTCTCGGTGCCCGATCACAAGCCGCTCCGACTAGGCACGTTTAACGCCATCCTGCGCGAGATAGCCGCCGCCAAGTGCACCACCCGCGAGGCAATTCTCGCCACGCTGTAACCCGTAACTGCGGGGGGATAATGCCGAAGGGATCTGGCCGTGTTTTGTTTGTTTTCAGTGCACCTCGGTTACGCAAAATCAGCGGCCAGAGCTGTCGGCGAAAGGGGGACGCGGTGGTTGCGGACGCTGGAACGCTCATGGGCTTGCGGCAGCCAATGGGAAAAACGCCGACTCGCCCATAAAAGATTTGGGCGAGTGACGAAGGGCGGCCTCTCACCCCAAAATCCGCCGCAGGCTGTCGAGGTCCATCACCGTCGCCAGGCTCTCTTCCTGCACCACCGCGGCCGCCAACTCGGACTTTTCCCGCTGCAGCGCGCGGATTTTTTCCTCCACCGTGTTTTTGGCGATCAGGCGGTACGCCATCACCGTGCTCTTTTGGCCGATACGGTGCGTGCGGTCGATCGCCTGAGCTTCCACCGCCGGGTTCCACCAGGGATCGTAAAGGATAACGTAGCTGGCCGCCGTCAGATTCAGGCCGGAACCGGCCGCCTTTAGCGACAACAGGAAAACCGGCGGGCCGTCGGCCGCTTGGAATTTATCGACCAAGGCTTGGCGGTTTTCGGTCTGGCCGGTGAGCAGCAGGTGGCCGATGCCGCGCACGGCCAACTCGGCGCGGATGAGCTCTAGCATGCTCACGAACTGTGAGAAAACCAGTACCCGGTGGCCCTCGGCCACCAGCGGCTCCACGGTGTCGAGCAGTGCGTCCAACTTGGCGCTGCTCGGCCGGGCGGGCGCATCTTCGTCGGTCGTGTCGATCACGGCGTTGGCGTCGTCCGAACCGGCGGTGGTTGCTGCGGAATTGGCGTTGAGCGCGCTGGCGGCCGCAGCCGTTTTTTTGGAGGGGCGACCGCGTTTTTTGGCGGCGACTTGTTCGACCGGATCGACCGCGTTGTGGCCGATGAGGCGCGGGTCGCAGCAGATCTGGCGAAGGCGCAGGAGCGACTGGAGAATGTTGAAACGCTGGGCGTCGAACTGGCGGTTGTCGCCGACTTTGAGCAGGAGCTGGCGGGCGCGTTTAAGTTCCGCCTCGTAGAGCGCGCGTTGGGCGCCTTCGAGTTCGCAGCCGATTTCCTCCTCGATGCGTGCAGGCAGGTCGCGGGCAACCTGGCCTTTGGTGCGGCGCAGCAGGAAGGGTCGCACGCGCGTGGCCAGGCGGGAACGCGCGCCCTCGGGGTCCTCCTTGTCGTTGTAGAGGCGCTGGAAGCTGGCCTGCGAGCCGAGCAAACCGGGTTGGGCAAAGGCCACCAAGCTCCACAGGTCGAGCAGGCGGTTTTCGATCGGCGTGCCGGTGAGCACCAGGCGGTGGCGGGCGGCTAAATCACGCGCGGCGCGGGCGGTGGCGCTGCCGGGGTTTTTGATGTTTTGGCCTTCGTCGAGCACCACGGCATCCCACGACAGGGCGGACAACTCGGGTGCGCGCAGGCGCAGTTGCACGTAGTTAATCACCAGGATTTGCGCGGTATCCGGTAAATCGATGCCGGGTACCGAGCGCGCGGTGGTGAGCGTGGGGGCGAAGCGGCCGGCCTCGACCGCCCAGTTGGGCACCACGGATTTGGGCGCGACCACGAGGGCGCGGAACGGGCGCCCTTCGGCGGCGGCGCGATCAGCCAGCCAGAGCAGCCAGGCCAGGGTTTGCAGGGTTTTGCCCAAACCCATGTCGTCGGCCAAAACCCCTCCCAGCCCTTGCGAGGCGAGGTGGGCGAGGAAGTGGTAACCTTCCAGTTGATACGGGCGCAGAGAGGCGCGCAGGCCGGCAGGCAGCGCGGGCGGGGGCAGGGCGCGCAGCGCGGCCGAGCGGTCACGCAGGCGGGCGGCCAATTCCTCGTCGTCCACGGGGGCGTCGGCCAGTTGCAGTGCGTGGTAGCGGTGGGTGGTGCGGCGGCCGGAGAGCGCTTCGGCGTCGGCGGTCAGGCCGAGGCGGTCGAGCGCGGCGCGTTCCTCCGGGCTGATGACTTCGTCAACCGAGAGGCGTTGCCAGCCGCGCTGGGGAAGTTTGACCCAGCCACCGCGGGCTTTGACCAGCAGTTCGATCTCGGCGGGGGTTAATGTGGTGTCTTCGGGCTGGAGTTGGACGGCGAGGTCGAACCAGTCCTGACCGGAGTCTTCGGCGGGCGTGAGGTTGACCGACAGGCGGGCACGCATGGGTTTACCGAGCAGGCCTTGCAGGTCGTGGGAGACTTCGATGGCGAGGCCGCTGGGCAAGGTCGCGTGCCAGGCCACAAAATCATCGGGGAAGCTGCGGGTGGCGTTGCGACTCCAAGCGGAATTCCAGTCGGAGTACTGCAGACCAAAAGCGCCGAAGCGGGCGCCGACAGCATTGGCGGCTGTTAGCTCAAAGGTGTAATGGGGATCGTTGGGACCGGCCGCTGGAGGAGTGCCGTTTTTGGCCCACTGCCAGCCGCCATAGCCGCTCCATTCCTGTGTGCACAGGGGATCGGTCGAGGTGGCGAACAGTTGGGCGTT
>JBILJE010000405.1:0-6882 GCA_044377395.1 Rariglobus sp.
CCTTCGAGAAAATCGCCGGCCAGACCCACTCGATCACCACGCGTTCCTGTAAAGTGGATACCGGGGACTCTACCTGTTATGTGAAAGCGACCCTGCAGCAGATCACCACCAAGGGTGCCTTGAGCGGGTTGGTGATGATCGTCTTCAGCGATGGGGTCGATCCGGCTCAACCGTTGGTGCCGCGCCGGGTAAAAAACGCCAGCGGGAGTACTCGCGTGCGAGAGCTCACCCAAGAACTCGCGCACATGCATGAGCGGGTGCAAACCATGCGCGAGGACATGCAGACATCGCAGGAGGAACTCAAATCCGCCAACGAGGAGCTGCAGTCGGCAAACGAGGAATTACAGTCCACCAATGAGGAGCTCACCACCGCGCAAGAGGAGATGCAGTCGCTCAACGAGGAGTTACAAACGGTGAACGGCGAATTGGAGGCGAAGTTAACCGCGCTGGCCTCAGCCAGCGACGACATGGCCAACCTGCTCAACAGTACGCAAATCGCCACGCTGTTCCTCGATGGCAAGTTGCGGGTGCGCAGCTTCACGCCGCATGCGACGGCGCTTATCCACCTCATCCCGAGCGACGTCGGCCGACCGGTAACCGACTTGGCCAGCCACCTGATTTACCCCGAGATGATGGCTGACGCACGCGAGGTCTTACGGACCTTGGTGCCGATTGAAAAGGCCCTGATCACCCAGGACGGCCGCTGGTTTGCGCTGCACGTGATGCCTTACCGCACCATGGATAATCGCATCGACGGCATCGTGATCACCTTCACCGACATGACCGGCGTGCGAAAAATGGAAAAGCAGTTGCGTGAGACGATGGGCAAAAAGAAGCCGAAAGCGAAAGCGTAGCGGGTGGGGTGGGGCGGGGTGGGGCGGGGCGGCGGAGGTGCCTGGTTTGGTGCCGAAAAAGTAGCGCAGACTTCCAGTCTGCTTGGATCCGGTTCAAATCGCCCCACGCGGAGCAGACTGGAAGTCTGCGCTACTTTTTCGAGCGGGGCCGGCCGCCTTACATGCCTTCCACCAAGTGGTTTAGGTTTCCGATGTAGCCGGCGTAGGCGGAAATCACGATGTAGAGGACGAGGCCCGCGACGCCAAAAAAGAGCACGCTAGGATAGATCGAAGCAGCGAGCTTGAGCTGCTTTTGAGCGTGCTCTTGGTGGGTGGCGGCCAGGTGCAGGAGGTTTTGGTCGAGGTTGCCGGTGATTTCGCCGGTGCGGTACATGGACACGAAGGACGTCGGGAACACGGGTTGGGCGTTGAGCAAGGTGCTGGGGGCAACCCCGCGGTCGATGGCCGCGCAAACGGTCGCGGCGGCCACGGCGATACGCGGGCTGTTGGCAATCTTCCCTGCGTTGCTCCACGCTTTACCAATGGGTGCGCCGGCTTCGAGCAGGTGGCCGAGGGCGAAGGCGAAATCGGCGAGCGCCTGCTGGCGGCGGTACGCCCCGATAGCGGGCAGCACGTTGAGTAAGCCGAGCGCAAGCGGGTTGCGGCGGCGCACCAGTACGCTCAGCAGCACCACCGCACTCCAAAAGGGCAGGATAATCATCAGCACTCCGGCAATAAATCCGGGCGTGCTCCAGTTCAGCCCAGTTTCCCAGTTAAGGAGGCGGAAATACGCGAAAACAAGCGCGCCAAAATGCAGTACACCCAAGGGATAAAGGCAGGCTTGCAACATGCGGCCTTGCTGAATCCCGAGTTCCTCGTGGCGGGTGGCGAGGTTTTGCAGGATGCGCGGAAGGCGACCGGTGTCGGCCGCGGCGATGAGGAAGGGGCGGTCGTCGGCGGGCAGCCAGTCACCGGCGGCGTTGAAGATGGCGGCGAGGGGCTCACCGGCTTCGATGCGCCGAACCAGTTGGGCGCAGTCGTCGGCCGGTGCGGCGGAGCGATCAGCGAGGGCCTGCGCCAAGGTGAGGCCGGCGCCGAGCTGCTGGCTTAATTGGAGGTAAAATGAGGCAAGTTTGGCGTGTGAGAGGGGCAAGGCGCTAGCCCAATGCAGGAGGCTGAGGGAGGCGAGCGTGCAAAATGAGGGGACGTTTCCAGTTCTAAAAAGCCTGCCGACAAGATTGCCGTGGGGGAAAAATCGACCCACAAGGGAGGAATTATGTTCACCCTTGGCACCTTCGCCCCGCCCGCCTGAGCCCGCGCCATGGCTGCGGCCATTACCATCACGGTGGGCTAAGGCGGGCGGCGCAAAAATCCGAAGCCAAATATCTGGCTAGTAAGCAGTAAAATTTGCAGTGGCGGATTGAATTCCGAGGTAGCTCGGTGCTTTAGCCCGCATCGGCGATTGGAAGTCGGATACGCAACAAACCTGCGGGCTAGAGCACCGCACTACGTTCGATCCAGGTTTTAAGGACGCTCCTTTTTGCCACGAGAAACTTGATTTGCGCCCGTGATCCTGAGGCGACTTTAGCTTTTCGTTGAATAATTTATTCGTTTTTCTTTGGCCTTCTTAATTATTTTTTGGGGAACAGGTTATGTTGATTTCGAGGGCGGTTTCAGGCCGCTTTTCCCGATTATTTTTAAAAATAATTCAACTGCGCGCTAAAGTTTCCGCCGAAAGCGTCGTTATTAAAGGCATCTGAGGGAAACCCCTCAGCTGGATCGGCCCGAATCCTTCTTCGGCCCGTCGCCCTACGGACAGGGTCGTTTAATCAAGGAAGAAAACATCATGTCTGTCGTCATTAACACCAATTACGCGGCTACGGTCGCTTCGAATAACTTAGCCACGTCCAATAGCATGCTGCAGAAGAGCCTTAATCGGCTTTCTAGCGGCTCGAAGATCGTGTCCCCATCGGATGATGCGGGCGGTCTTGCTGTATCTATGAAGCTCAGCGCCACGGCCAAGCGCCAGGGTGCGGTTAACAACAACATCGGTAATGCGGTTTCCCTTCTGCAGACGCAGGACGGCGCATTAAAAGTAACCGGCGCTGTCCTCGCTCGCATCAGCGAGCTGAAGGTGCTCAACAGCGATGTCACCAAGAGCTCCAGCGACAAAGATAATTATAATACCGAATTTGTGTCTCTGCGGGCCCAGTTGACTGCGCTCACCAGTGAGAAATTCAACGGTATCGACCTGTTCGGCTCTACCACGATGGCGATTGCCACCACCGAGGATGCATCAACCGCCTCGTCCGTCACGGTTGCCGCCCGCGATTTAGTGAGCACTTCAGGTGGTATCGGTGCCATCGCCACCACCGCCACCAGCCTTACCAGTCTTCTGCTAACCGATGTCACCACCGCTCTGGAAAATGTCGCCAATATGCGCGCTTCCAATGGTGCCGAGCAAAGCCGCCTGGGCTTCGCCTCCGAACTGTTGACGATCAATAAAGCCAATCTCGAAGCCGCCACCAGTCGTATCGTCGATGTCGATGTGGCTGAGGAGTCTACCAATCTCGCCCGGTGGAATACGCTGGTCTCGGCAGGCACGTCGATGCTGTCGCAGGCCAATCAAAGCGCACAGACCGCGCTCAAGCTGCTCCAGGGCTAATATTAACCGCCAAGCGCGCCGCCACGCATGGGCGCTGGTGAGCAGTCGGGTGTATAAACTGGGAGGTTTTCCTCCTCGCCGGTTGCCTTGGGTGGCGTTTCCACCCGGCACTATATAAATCCAAAAAAAAGGGCGTTGCCCCTGCATGGCCTGATCAGGACCCCTCCTGATCCGTGACGACGACGGATGTCGTGTAAAACTATCAAGGAAAGATAATCCTATGGCTGTTGTATTAAACACCAATTATTCAGCGACGATGGCGTCCAATAATTTGGCCACCTCAAGTAGCATGTTGCAAAAGAGCCTCAACCGGCTCTCCAGCGGCTCAAAAATAGTAAATCCATCAGACGACGCCGGCGGCTTGGCCGTCTCGATGAAACTCAGCGCCACGGCCAAGCGCCAGGGTGCGGTTAATAATAATATTGGTAACGCGGTCTCGCTCCTGCAAACCCAGGACGGTGGCCTTAAAGTGGCCGGTAATATATTGGCACGCATCAGCGAACTAAGAACGCTCAATGATGACGTGACCAAGAGTACAGGAGACAAGGCCAATTATAATACCGAGTTCACCGCACTGCAGTTGCAGCTCACTGCGATCACATCGGAGAAATTCAACGGGGTGTCCATGTTTGGCTCCGCCTCGAATATGACGGTCAACGGAACCGAGGATGGCTCCACCAGTAGTCAGATTGCCATAGCGGTCCGAGATTTGGGGCACACCAGCACTGGCGTAGGGGCGGTTACCGCAGCCACATCTCTAAGCGGAATTACATCGGTGACAACAATTAACACCGCTTTGGAAAACGTGGCCAATATGCGAGCCACCAACGGCGCCGAACAAAGCCGCCTGGGCTTCGCCTCGGAACTTTTAATTATAAACAAGGCTAATCTGGAGGCCGCCACCAGTCGGATCACCGACGTGGACGTCGCGGAGGAATCCACCCAGCTGGCGAGGTGGAACACGATGGTTTCGGCGGGCACCTCGATGTTGTCGCAGGCCAATCAGAGTGCACAGACCGCACTCAAGTTGCTGCAGTAATACTAATTCGTGATTAAGGTGAGGTAAATTGGCCAGAGACGGCCAACGCTACAGAGCTCGGAAGATGTAGGGTTGGCCGTCCCGGCCAGTACCGATCACCTTGAAATCAAATTAGTATAAGTTCGGCACGGATGACACGAACGCTTCCTATTCATTTATAACGAATTTCAGGGCATAGGCCCAATTATGGCCTGATCAGGACCCCTCCTGATCCGTGGCGACACCGGATGTCGCGTTTAAAAATCAAGGAAAGATAATGTCATGCCTGTTGTATTAAATACTAACTATTCGGCAACGATGGCGTCCAATAATTTGGCTACGTCCAGTTCAATGCTACAAAAGAGCCTCAACCGGCTCTCCAGCGGTTCCAAAATCGTCAACCCTTCCGATGACGCCGGCGGTCTGGCTGTCTCGATGAAACTCAGCGCCACGGCCAAACGCCAGGGTGCGGTTAATAATAATATCGGTAATGCCGTTTCACTCCTGCAAACCCAGGACGGCGCGCTCAAAGTGGCCGGTAATATATTGGCTCGCATCAGCGAATTGCGGACCCTCAATGACGACGTCACCAAGAGCACCGGCGACAAGGCCAACTACAATACCGAGTTCGTCGCATTATCGAGCCAGTTGACCGCCATTAGCTCCGAAAAGTTTAACGGGGTGGCTCTATTTGGATCCAGTTCAGGACAAACGGTCAATGGTACTGAGGATGCCGCGACGAGCAGCCAGATTGCTTTAGCAGCACGTGATTTAACGAATACGGGTACGGGGGTTGGCGCGGTCACCGCTGCCACTTCGCTGACCGGCATCACCTCGATTTCAACGATTACCACCGCATTGGAAAATGTGGCCAACATGCGTGCCTCCAACGGTGCCGAGCAAAGCCGACTCAGTTTTGCCTCGGAGTTGTTGACGATTAATAAGGCCAATTTGGAGGCCGCCACCAGTCGGATCACCGATGTGGATGTGGCGGAGGAATCCACTCAGTTAGCGAGGTGGAATACCATGGTCTCGGCGGGCACCTCAATGCTCTCGCAGGCCAACCAGAGTGCGCAGACCGCACTCAAGTTACTGCAGTAATACTAATTCGTGATTAAGTTGAGGTAAATTGGCCAGCGACGGCCAACGCTACAGAGCTCGGAAAATGTAGGGTTGGCCGTCCCGGCCAATTCAAATCACCTTAAAAAATAAGTATAAATTCGGCACGGACGACACGGAAACCGTCCATCCCTTTACAGTTATTTTCAGGGCTTCGCCCAACTAAGGCCTGATCAGGACCTCTCCTGATCCGTGGCGACTCCGGAAGTCGTATAACAAAATCAAGGAAAGATAATACTATGTCAGTCGTACTTAATACCAATCAGACCGCAACGATGGCCTCCAATAATTTGGCCACTTCAAATTCCATGCTGCAAAAGAGCCTCAACCGGCTCTCGAGTGGTTCGAAAATCGTTAACCCCTCAGATGACGCCGGCGGTTTGGCCGTCTCGATGAAACTCAGCGCCACGGCCAAGCGCCAGGGCGCCGTTAATAATAATATTGGTAATGCCGTTTCATTACTACAAACGCAGGACGGCGCACTTAAAGTGTCCGGCAAGATCCTCGACCGCATCAGCGAACTGCGCACCCTTAACGATGACGTGACCAAGAGCACTGGCGACAAGGCCAACTATAATACTGAATTCCTCGCGCTGCAGAGTCAGTTGACCGCGATCACCTCGGAGAAATTTAACGGAGTAGCATTGTTCGGCAGCGCCACTAGCACGGTGAACGCAACCGAGGATGCCAGCACCAGCTCTCAAATTGCTATTTCAGGTAGAGATTTAGGTAATACCACGAGTGGTGGTGTTGGTGCGATTACATTGGCTGCCTCCCTCACCGCAATCACATCGATTGATATAGTGAAAACAGCAATCGAGAACGTGGCGACCATGCGCGCTCAGAATGGTGCGGAGCAGAGCCGTCTCGGTTTCGCCTCAGAGTTGTTGACTGTAAACAAGGCCAACCTGGAGGCGGCGACCAGTCGGATTACCGACGTGGACGTGGCGGAGGAGTCCACCCAATTGGCGCGTTGGAATACGATGGTCTCGGCGGGCACCTCAATGCTTTCGCAGGCCAACCAGAGTTCGCAGACCGCGCTCAAGCTTCTGCAATAAGTTAAAACGGGGAGGGGCCACCTCCGTGTGGACCGTTTATACACGGACGACACAGAGGTCTCCCCTCCCACATTTTCCCAATCCCGCTTTCGGCGGGGATGGTTTTCACTTTAGGGCTTACGCCCCAAACGGTTTGATCTGAGCCGCTCCTTTCAGATTCGTGGCGACGACGGACGTCGCATTTATAAT
>JBILJE010000184.1:0-6551 GCA_044377395.1 Rariglobus sp.
CTCGACCAAGCTGGTTGCTTCGACAAAGCCGGTCGCGGCCGCCAACGAAAAGGCGCCGGCGCGTCATCCGCTGCGCGGTGTGGTGGTTGAGGTTTTGGCCGACAAGTCCGCGCTGCTGGTCAAACATGAGGCTATTCCCGGGGTGATGAGGGCCATGACCATGTTGCTGAAGGTCGACACAGCCGCCCTGAACGCAGTGAAAAAGGACAGCCGGATAACCGGACTGCTGGTCAAACACGCGGATGGGTGGTGGCTCGAAGCCGTGCAACTCGCCCCGTGAACGTCGTTGCGCCGGTTCGTATGGCCGGACCGGCAGGCGGGGCTCAAGGCGCTTTGTTGAGACGGGCCTCGGCGCTGACCATCGCCTCGATAAAGGCCTCGGCGGTTGGGGCTGCCAGCAACGCATCACGATTAGCCGCATCCTTGAACACCTTGCACAGCGCGCTCACGACCAGCAGGTAATCGGTGGGATTCGATTTGGGCGTACCGAGAACGAACATGAGTTTAACCGTCTGGTTGCCGTTTTCGAAGTGCACGCCGGCGTCGCTGCGGCCCACCGCCATGACGATTTTTTGCACGTGTTCGGTGCGGGCGTGGGGCAGCGCGATCTCGTTACCCAGGCAGGTGGTGTCGAGACGCTCCCGGGCGAGTAACTCGGTGTAAAAGCAGTGGAAATTGGTAACGTCGGGGTGGCCGTCCAGAAGGCGCGCGACTTCGTTGAGCGCCACGGTGCGCTTGGTGCTTTGCACCCCGAGAAGAATGCGGGAAGGGTCGAGAAGAGTGGAGAGGCGGCCGGCCATGCGAGCTACATGTTTTAGCGTTTTCGAGTCGTCAAAGAGACGACTCGAAAAATTCATTGGCAAGTGCCGATTGGCGTCAGATCCGCCAAATTTTAGGCGGACGTATCCTGCACCAGTTTTAAGCCGAGAATTCGGCTGAAACTCGCGCGATTATAAGCGGGTTTAGGCCGGGTTCGGGGCGGGCGCCGCCGCTTGGGGCACGAGGGAGTGGCACCAGCGCCAGGTATCGAGGTCGTGCCAGCGGTGGGCTGACAGTTGTACGTCGATCACATCGCCTAGGACGTAGTCGGCCGGTTCGGTGCGGAGGATGCGAAAGCCCCAATGGGGGGCTCGGCCCGGATCGTGCGGGGCCGAGCTGAGTTGCAGGTCGGCGTCGACGGTGGTGCGAAAAAAAATCGCCAGGCCGTCGATGCGGCCGGGGTGGCGCACTTGACGTTGAAAGCGCAGGTCACGGGAGAATTCGGCCTCGTTCACGGTGTGAAGATCGAAGGCGAGGGCGGGCTCCGGTGTGGCGAGGAAATGGTCGATGAGCGCCCCGTCGTTACCGCACAGGTGGTAGTAATTGGTCTCTTGCGGGCGCGCGTGTTCGAGCGAGGAAAAGTCGAAGCCCTTCACCTTGAGATTCCACATGAAGGGCACGTGGCGCGCCGTGTTGAGTTGCACCGGCTCGCAATAAAACTCGAAGCACGAGGGTAGAATTCGCCCGCCGGGTTTGAGCAAGCGGTCGCGCAAATCGCAGATGTTGGGGATCATCGCCTCGTCGAAGAGGAAATCGCCCATCTGTTCGTGGAGCAGCACGTCAACGGGAGCGGGCAGGGTGAACGTGGTGCTGTGGCAGGAGACAAAATCAACGCGCTCGATTTGGTTGGCGGCGGCCAGGGTGCGGGCGTGGTCGAGGATTTCGGAATGATCCAGAGCGTGCACGCGGGCTGCGCCGCGACGTGAGGCGAAGGCGGCGAGAATTCCCGTGCCGGTTCCGAGGTCGATGACATGGTCGCCGGGGTGAATGTGGCGCTCAATGGCAGCGTGGTAAAAATCCATGCGTGGGCGATCGGCGAGCATGCGCTCCTGTTGGTGCATGCCGGAAAAGTAGCGCCGGTTGTTGTCGCGGTGGTCGTCTTCGGCCGAGGGCGCGCCTTGAAAGAGCCGGCGCAGGGCCGCCACGGCAGGAGCGAGGAGGCGACCAATAGTTTTAATAGGCATGAAAAGAGAGAACAGGAAGACAGGGCGCCGTGGGGCTTGGGACCGCGCGCGTTGGCAAGCGGATCTGAGAAAAACGCAGGGACTGCGGCTCGCGTCACTCGATTTCGCAAAAAATCAGGGCGTTTCTGTGGCGCGACCGGCTTCAGCCCGCACGCGCGAGATTGTCGAAGCGCCACAAAAAAGGCGCGCCGGAGAAGGCGCGCCTTGGGTGGATAACAGGATAAAAAACCTGTGTTTATCTAGAGCCTCTTAGCTGGCTTCGGGCGGCGGGGTTGCGCCCACGGCGGCGGCGGCTTGCTCCTCGTCGGTCTCGATCACGCGGGCGATTGACATGAGTTTGTCTCCCTCGGCCAAGGTGAGGAGTTTGACGCCCTTACCGCCACGGTTGACCTCGCGGATGGTGTTCACCGGGCAACGCACGCTCTGGCCCTTGGCCGTGAGGAGCATGACTTCGTCGGTGTCCTTGATGCTGAGCGCGCCGGCGATGTTAACCGAGCCGTCCTCGGGCAGGTCGATCGCCCACACTCCGCTGCCGCCGCGGTTGACGAGGCGGTAATCCTCGAAGCGGGTGCGCACGCCGAGACCGGCTTGGCTGGCCACGAGGAAGCGGGCTTTATGGTCGACGACTTCAAGCACTTCGAGGTAGTCGCTCTCCAGCTTGAACTTCATACCGCGCACGCCGCCGGTGGCGCGACCGGTGTCGCGGAAGAGGATCTCGCCGTTGTCGGGATCTTTTTCGGCCAAGCGTACAGCCAGACCCTGGTGCGAGACGAGAATGAGCTCGTCGTTACCGGATGTAAGAACACAGCCAATGACGTTATCGCCCTCGTCCAGGTTGATGCCGATCAAGCCGGCTTCGCGGGTGGCGTTGGTGTAGTCGGCCAGCGCGGTTTTTTTAATGGTGCCGGCCTTCGTTGCCATGACCAGATAGCGGTCGGGCGAGAAGTCGGGAGTGGTGAGCATGGCGGCGATCTTTTCGCCCTCGTCGAGCGAGAGGAAGGATTTGACCGACTTGCCCTTGGTGGTGCGCGCGCCCTCGGGCACGTCGTAAACCTTTTTCGCCAAGCACTGGCCGTGGCTGGTGACGAAGAGGATGAAGTCGTGGGTCGAGGCGGTGAAGAGATGCTCCACAAAATCCTCCTCGTAGGTCTCGGTGCCGATCACGCCTTTACCGCCGCGTTTCTGCGAGCGGTAGTCGGCCACCGGGGTGCGCTTGATGAAGCCGAGGTGGGAGATCGTGATCACGCAGCCTTCGTTCGGGATAACGTCTTCCATGCGGAAGTCGCCGGTCGCGTCGATGATCTGGGTTTTGCGCTGGTCGCCATATTTTTCCTTCATGGTGAGCAGCTCGCCCTTGATCACTTCCATCAGGCGGGTCTCGGATTCGAGGATCTCGCGCAGGGAGGCGATCAGCGTCTGGAGTTCCAGGTACTCGGCCTCGATCTTGCCGCGTTCCAAGCCGGTGAGCTGGTAAAGACGCAGTTCTAGGATCGAGTCCGTCTGGCGCTCGGAGAGCGGATATTTGGCCATCAACTTCGTCTTGGCTTCATCGCGGTTGGAGGAGGCGCGGATGATTTTGACGAAGTCGTCGAGGTTATCGAGGGCGATGATGTAGCCCTCGAGGATGTGGGCGCGGTCCAGTGCCTTTTTAAGGCGGAACTGGGTGCGGCGGGTGATGACGTCGCGGCGGTGCTCAAGGAAGCAGTCTAGCAGCTCGCGGATGTTCATCTGCTTGGGACGCTTCTTGTCGAGCGCGAGCAGGGTGACACCGAAGGAAGACTCGAGAGCGGTTTTCTGGAACAGCTGGTTGATGACGACGCGGGACTGTTCTCCGCGCTTGAGCTCGATGACGATGCGGGTGTTCTCGTCGGACTCGTCGCGCACGTCGCGGATGCCCTCTAGGAGCTTCTCGGTGACGAGCTCGGCGATGCGGATAACCAGGTTGGCGCGGTTAACGTTATACGGAATTTCCGTGATCACGACCTGTTCCATACCGGTCTTCGTCTCCTCGACGTGGGCCTTGCCGCGGATGCGCACGATGCCCTTGCCGGTCTTGAGGTAGGAGAGGATGCCGTCGCGGCCGGCGATGACGCCGCCGGTGGGGAAGTCCGGGCCGCTGATCAGGCCGCAGAGCTCGTCCACGCTGGTGCGCGGGTTGTCGATGATCGCGCAGCAGGCGGCGATGAGCTCGTGCAGGTTGTGCGGCGGGATGTTGGTGGCCATGCCGACCGCGATGCCGGTCGAGCCGTTCAACAGCAAGTTGGGCAGGGCTGAGGGCAGGACGGTGGGCTCGGTGGTGGACTCCTTGTAATTAGGAGCGAAATCCACGGTGTCCTCCTCGATATCGGCCAGCAGGTCTTCGGCGGTGTTACGCAGACGGGCCTCGGTGTAACGGTAGGCAGCGGGCGGATCGCCGTCCACCGAGCCGAAATTACCCTGCGGATCGATCAGTGGGTAACGCATGACCCAGTTCTGGGCGAGGCGCACCAGTGTGTCGTAAACCGACGAGTCGCCGTGAGGGTGGTAGTTTTTCAGGACTTCGCCGACCACGCCGGCACACTTGTCGAAGGCGCGGTTGTGGAGGAGGCCTTCACGCAACATCGCGTAAAGGATGCGGCGCTGCACCGGCTTCAGGCCGTCGCGCGCGTCCGGGAGGGCGCGGGCGACAATGACGGACATCGAATACTCGATGTAGGCCGTCTGCATGATGTCGGTGATGTTGGCGGTGGAGAGTTTCTCGTTGCCGGTGTACATGATTTGTAAAGTAGCGAGTAGCGGGTAGTGAGTAGCGAGTAGTGACGAACCGCGGAGCGCTGGAGGGGAATTGGGTGGGGCGAGGGCTTAGTGGCTGTTACGTTCCAGGCCGTTGAGGTAGCCTTGGAGCAGTCGGGAAACTTCTTCGATGTCGGCCTGAAGTGCGGTGGTGTCGTCGTAGCCTAGATCGTGAGCGAGGATCAGTTGGTAGACGCATTCGTCGGCCGAACCTTGGGCGATGTTGTAGAGACGGAGCTTGTCGGGAGTCGTACGTTTGCGGAATCCCTCCACAAAATTGGAGGGGATGCTGGCGGCGGCACGGCGCAATTGGGACGTGAGTGCGAACAATTCATGCTTCGGGAAGCCCTCGGTGGTGCGGTAAAGCCCCAGCGTGAACGCGTGGGCTTTTTGCCACACGAGGACCTCCCGAAATGATTGTGATTTGTGTTCCATACTCGGTTTGGCGAAACGGGTCGTGTCAGCATGCTCGCTACTCACTACCCGCTACTCGCTACTTCAAAAATCAGACGTCCAGATACTGGACGTTGAGGGCGTTGTCCTCGATGAACTGGCGGCGCGGCGGGACTTCGTCGCCCATCAGCAGGGTGAACAGCGCGTCAGCCTTGGCGGCGTCGGTGATATCCACTTTGAGGAGACGGCGTTTTTCCGGATCCATGGTGGTTTCAAAGAGCTGCTTCGGGTTCATTTCACCGAGACCCTTGTAGCGCTGGATGCTCAGGCCCTTGCGGCCGTTGCCGCGGATCTGGGTGACGATGTCGAGCGGCGAGGTCAGCGAGGTCTTGGTCTCGCCCTTCAGGCCGACGTTTTCGGTCAAGGTGTAGCGCGCTTCGGCAGTGGCGCTGAACTCTTGGATTTCCAAGCCGATGGCGGCAATGGCGCGGAGCAGCTTGGCCATCTCGTTGGATTCGAAAATCTCGTGGAGGGTCACGCGGCGCACCGGGCCGGTGGGCTTGGGCGCGGCAGGGGCGTCGGGTGAGAGGTCGGCATCGAGCCCTTCGCGGCTGACGAACTCGGCGCGGGCGTGCTCGTCCTTGAGGAACTCGTGGCTCTCCACGTTGCCGGTGCGGATGCGGGCGATGTAGCGCGGCAGGATCTGCGTCTCACGATCGTGCTGGTCGAGGTAGATGGGCAACTCGACGCCGTAACGGGTGACGCCGCTGCCGAGTTTTTCCAGCGCGGCGAGGTTTTCTACGATCTGGTCGATCTGCGCGGGGGCGAAGGTGTGGCCGTCGCGGATACGCGTGAGCACGACATCCTCGGAGCCGAGCTCGAGGAGGATGCGGTTAAGCTGCTCGTCGTTGTCCACGTACTGCTCGCGCTTCTTACGCTTGATCCGGTACAGGGGCGGTTGGGCGATGTAGATGTAGCCGCGCTCGATCAGGCCCTTCATCTGGCGATAAAGGAAGGTGAGCAGCAGGGTGCGGATGTGGGAGCCGTCCACATCGGCGTCCGTCATGATGATGATCTTGTGGTAACGGGCCTTGGCGGCGTTGAAGCCACCGACCGATTCGTCGCCCTCGCCGATGCCGGTGCCGCAGGCGGTGATCAGGGTACGGATTTCCTCGTTGGCCAGAACCTTGTCGATGCGGGCCTTCTCGGTGTTGATGAGCTTGCCGCGCAACGGGAGGATGGCCTGGAAACGGCGGTCGCGGCCCTGTTTGGCCGAGCCACCTGCCGAGTCACCCTCGACGATGTAGAGCTCGGTGTTGGCCGGGTCGCGCTCGGAGCAGTCGGCGAGTTTACCGGGCAGGCCGCCGCTGGAGAGGGCGCCCT
>JBILJE010000227.1:0-5350 GCA_044377395.1 Rariglobus sp.
GCGGACGGTCTCGCGGGCCTTGCGGGCGGCCTCGCGGGCGCGGGCAGCGTTAAGGGACTTGTCGACGATGCGTTTGCCGATCGGCGGGTTGATTTCGAAGTATTTAATCAGGCCCTCGTAGGTGGAGGAGCCGACCACGCCCTCGACCTCGGGGGAGAGCAGTTTGACCTTGGTCTGGGATTCGAACTTGGGGTCGCTGTGTTTGATCGAGATGACCGCAGCGAGACCTTCGCGGACGTCGTCACCGGTGATCTGCGGGTCCTTATCCTTGAGCAGGTTGTTTGCCTTGGCGAACTGGTTGATGGCGCGGGTGAGGGCGCCGCGAAAACCGGAAAGGTGGGTGCCGCCGTCGGGGTTGTGAATCGTGTTGGTATAACAGAGAACCTGCTCGTTGTAGGAGTCGTTGTACTGGAGGACGACCTCGCAGTGGATCTCGTTGGGTTTATCGTCGAGCTGGATGTGGGTCTCCTTGGTGATGCGCACCGGAGTGGGGAACAGCGCGGTTTTGCCTTGGTTGAGCTGTTTTACGAACTCGGAGACGCCGTCCTTGTAGAGGTAGATTTCTGGCTTCGCACCGACGGGGCGCTCGTCTAGGAAGACGATTTCCAGGCCGGAGTTGAGGAATGCGAGTTCGCGCAGGCGCTGGGCGATGCGGGCGGTGACGAACACGGTGGTTTCCTTGAAAATCTCCGGGTCGGGTTTGAATGTCACGAAGGTGCCGGTGCCGCGGGCCTTGCCGATGACCTCGAGCTTTTTGACGGCCTTGCCGCGCTCGAACTTCATGTGGTGAACCTGGCCGTCGCGGGAGACCTCGACCTCGAACCATTCGGAGACGGCGTTGACGCACTTGGCGCCGACGCCGTGGGTGCCGCCAGAGAACTTGTAGCCGCCCTGGCCGTATTTGCCGCCTGAATGCAGCGTGGTGAGCACGAGCTCGACGCCGGGAAGACCGGATTCTTTGTTGATATCAACCGGAATACCGCGGCCGTCGTCGCGGATGCTGATCGAGCCATCGACATGGATGTTGACCTCGATCTTTTTACAGTGGCCGGCGAGATGTTCGTCCACCGAGTTGTCGAGCACCTCGGAAACGCAGTGGTGGAGCGCGCGTTCGTCGGTGCCGCCGATGTACATGCCGGGCTTTTTGCGGACGGCTTCAAGGCCCTTCAGTTGGCTCAGTTTATCCGCATCGTAGCTCTCGGAAATCACTGCGTTGGGGATGGGCTGTTCGGAGTCGGTTGGGTCAGACATTTAAAGGGGGGAAATCGTGATGAAAACTAAAGGGCCGAGAGCATCGGAATTTGGGGGCATCCACAACCCTTTTTTATGCCTGGTTTATGCCGCTAAAAACGGGTCCTAAAAGTATTTTAGGTTGCGGACTAAAGATTCGGAAGTAACGTGCCGCCCTATTGAAACTCTCCGTTAAAGTTGATTACGCGTGTAGGGTCTTGGCCCAGATGGCGAAAAGTTATGGAACTCCCGAGTTGGCTCACATTGAGCAGCTCGCCGAAATCGAGTCGGTGCCGGCCAATTATCTCGTGCAGATTCTCAGTGAACTGCGCAACGGGGGGCTAATCATTAGCCGACGCGGCAAACAGGGCGGTTATGCGTTGGCCCGACCACCGGCCGAGATCACACTTTACGATATCGTGAAGCTGATCGAGGGGGATTTGCTCGAGTTGAACGGGACCGGCGAAGGCCACTCGGGTCGTCGTGTAAACCAAATTTGGCGAGAGGTTAGGGCCTCTTTGGAGACGAAGTGCCGCAGCTACACGTTGGCTATGTTCACGGTTAAAACCGATCAGGAGATGTATTACATTTAAGCTCGTAGCCCTGAGCTAAGAGCTGCGAGCGTTAGGTTATGCTGACTCCCACGCTGGAAAAAATTTTGGTTCTCCAAGATCGCGATAGCAAACGGCTTGGCTGGGACGCGCAACTGAAGGCCGTTCCTGTCGAAATTGCCGGGGTGGAGAAAAAAATCGCCGTCGAGAAGGCCGCGATCGACACTGCCCGCGCCGAGTTGATGGCGCTGGAAACCAAAAAGAAACTGCTAGAAACCGAGATCGGTTCGGCAGAATCGAAGTTGGCAAAATATAAGACGCAGCAATCTCAGGTGCGCAAAAACGACGAATTTAAGGCGCTCGGTTTAGAGATCGAGCACACCTCGGAGGCCATCGCGACGCTGGAGGGGCAGGAGCTCGAAGTGATGTATCAGATCGACGAAGCGAAGAAAAAGTTCACCGCAGCCGAGGCTGTTTTGAAGGAAAATATCGCGGGCTACCAGGGGCGCATCGGCATGTTGCGCGAACGCGAAACCAACTTGGCCGCCGAGCTCAAGTTGGCCCAAGCCGAGGTGGCCGATGTCCGAACACCCATCGATGCTGCGGCCTTGCGGCTCTACGACCGGATCGCCGCGCGACAGCAGCCGGTGTGCGTTGCGCTGCGCGGTAACAAGTGTGGCGGGTGCCATTTAAAGGTGTCCTCTGAGGTCGAGTCTGCCGTGCGTGGTAAGGGTGATGCGGGGGCGCAACTGCCGACGTGTGACCAGTGCGGGCGGATCGTCTGGTGGGATGCCGCTTGAGGAGAATGAGCAAGGAGCAATGACCAATGACCAATGACCAATGACCAATGACCAATGACCAATGACCAATGACCAATGACCAATGACCAATGACCAATGACCAATGACCAATGCCCAATGACCAATGACCAATGCCCAATGCCCAATGCCCAATGACCAATGCCCAATGACCAATGCCCAATGCCCAAGGGCCAATGACCAAGGACCAAGGTTCAATGGGCAAGGACCGAGGGCCTAAGGTTTAATGTTCAGGCCGAATGACCTGGGGCGATGGAGGCGGGGCTGGAGTTTTTGGAATTGGACATTGGCCACTGGACATTGGGCATTCCCTGTTCGTAAGGTGTCCGCTTGGTTTTGGGGCCGGTTCGCCGCTCCAGGTTCTTTGATCCCTGTTGGTGGGTAAAACCGCTGACTGTAGTTAATGCTTGGAGAGGAAAGTCCGGACACCGTAGGGCAGGATGCCGCACGAGCTTCACGGCAAGTGCGGGCAGCGCGCTTAAAGGCGCGTTGACGGAAAGTGTCACAGAAAACAAACCGCCGCGCGGGCAACCGCGAGGTCAGGGTGAAAAGGTGGGGTAAGAGCCCACCGCGCCATCAGCAATGAGGGCGGCACGACAAACCCCTTCCGGTGCAAGGCAAAATAGGTGGCTGGGCTGCTCGTCCTATAGCCACGGGTATGCCGCAGCGGATCTCGGTCCGCAGCGGGCGCAAGCCCGCTAGAGAAATGGCGAACACCGGCCGCAAGGCCGACTCACATAATCCGGCTTATAGGCCCCAAAACCAAAATTTTATCAGTTGCCGCTCAGGTTGGCCCTCCGCGTTTGCCGAGCCTAATAGGTAGTAACATTTAAAGTGTCGGAAAAAAGTAGCGGTGCTTCAGCCCGCATCAGCGATTGCGATGGAAATTCGTTCAAACCTGCGGGCTAAAGCACCGCACTACCTCAGCGCTCTATCCGACACTTTAAATGTTACAGTCTAATAATTTAGGGGCGCGAGCTTGCCGAAGCGCAGCGAGCGCGCTTTAAGCAAGTTCCATAATGTTCTCAAAACCGACCCCGCTTTGGATTGTGTTGGGTGGCTTCGGCCTAGCTTGTATGGCAGGGGGCATTAATGCGGTGGGCTTTCTGGGCATGCACCATCAGGCGATATCGCACATGTCGGGCACCTTGACGGTGTTAAGCAATGAGCTTGCGGCGGGCCGGTTTTCCTTGGCGGTGTATGCGGTTGCCGTGGTGGTTTCGTTTTTTATCGGCAGCGTGCTCAGCGCGGCGATCATTCGGGAAAGTGCGCTCAAGCTTGGCCGACGTTATGGGGTGGTATTGGTCATTGAGTCGGCGCTGCTATTCGCTGCCTGCCGAATGCTGATGACCGGCAACTACGCCGGCGACTGTTTGGCGGCGATGGCTTGCGGGCTGCAAAACGCGATGGCGACTCATTATAGCGGCGCGGTAATCCGCACCACCCACATGACCGGTATCATCACGGATATCGGCATCGCCGTCGGGTTGAGGCTCAGGGGCGTGGCAATTGATGGGCGTCGCGTTCGCCTTCTGCTGTTGTTGTTGGCGGGTTTTTTCTGCGGAGGGATACTCGGGAGTCTGGGCTATACCCACATCGGTTTCGCCACGCTTTTGATTCCGGCTTCGTTGGCGGGGTTGGCGGGCGTGGGCTATTTTTGTTTCAGACACTGGAATCGCTGACACCTTCGGCTTCGTCGGTAGGCGGGCGTCCACTGAGTTTATATTTGCATGATCGAGGTGGTTCTTTTGTTCTTCGGCAGTTCGCTGTCTGGATTGGTCGTTAGCATCTCTTTTTTCTATGGAACCGCTCCCTCGGCACCTGCTACCTCTCGGTTTAATTTCGCAAGTGATCAAAGACTTGCCCGTGGCGGCGGACGCACGTGTTTTGCCCACGGTTATCGACCTCGGAACCTTGGTCGAAGCACTGAAGGCCTGTCCGATTAGCGTGGTGATCATCGGTCCAGATTGGCCCTCGCAGGATTTGGATGCCGCCCGTGAGCTGATTCTCGATCATGCCGCCGCGTGCGTGGTGGCAATCGATCTGGCCCCTGCTGCACTCCAGTCTGCGATAAGTGCTGCGCTTGAAGAACGCGATCGCCGACTGGATTCCGGCTTTTGTGCCCAACTGGTGCACCTTTTGCCTGACCGGGTTTTCTTTAAAGATCGATACGGCCGGTTTTTGAATGCAAATCCTTTTATAGCTAATCACTTACGCGTAGATGATCCGGCGGTTTTGATCGGTCGCAGCGACTTCGATTTCTTTACTTCGGAGCACGCGCAGCAGGCTTTCGCCGACGAGCAGAAGGTCATGCGCACGGGGCAGCCGATCACCGCCTTATTGGAAAAAGAGACGCATGACGGTGATCGGGTGACCTGGTGTTTGACCTGGAAGGCCCCGTTACGCGATCAGAGCGGCCGAGTGATCGGCACGTATGGTTTCACACGCGACCAGACCAATCTAAAGAACACGGAAATCGCGTTGGCCACCGAGCGACATCTCTTAGAGGTCCTTCTCACCGGCCTTCCCGATTCGGTTTTTATCAAGGATCGTGAGGGGCGTTTCCTGCTAGCCAATCAGGTCATCGCACAATGGATGGGTGAAACCCCCGCTTCACTGCGGGGGAAAAGCGATACGGATATTTATCCGCCTGAGTTGGCGGCGATTTACCGCAAAGACGACGAGGAAGTCATGGCCTCGGGTATGCCGGTGATCAATCGCGAGGAGGTGGTTAACACCAAGGATGGCCGC
>JBILJE010000072.1:0-11910 GCA_044377395.1 Rariglobus sp.
CGGGTCGCGCTCGAACTGGGCCTACCCGAGGACTGGATCAACTCCGATGTCGCCCAGTTTTTGTCGGAGCAGGAAGCCAAACGAGCACTGCCGGCGGAGATGTTTGGTCCGGGGCTCCAGGTCACCGTGCCGACGGTCGCCTACCTGCTGGCGCTCAAGTTGCGCGCCTGCCGTCCGCCGTTGCCTGGTTATCCGGGCGACGCGCCCGACATCCGCTTCCTCCTCGGCAAACTCAAGCCCGCTTCCTGCGGAGAGGTAGACGCGATTTTTACCCGCTTCTTCCCGCACGATGAACTCACCGAGCGCGCGCGGGAAATTGTTGAAACCACACTTGCCGACATCGGCTGATTTTTATGCAACCGCGTCCGCAAACATTGGCCGAGGTGGCCGCCCGCGCCGATACGCTCGAGCGTTTCGGCCGCGAGCTGGCGGACTGGTTGCACACGGTGCGCAAGCTGGGTTCGAGGCCGGCGCTTGCCCGGACGTCTGCGGCAGCACCGCTGCGATTGGCGGGTCGTTTTGCCGAGGGCGCTTTGGCCGATGCCACGCTTGCTGCCTATGCTGACTGGTTGGCCATCCGCATCAGCACCGAGCCGCCGGAGTGGTGTTTTGAGCCGGAGCGAATCGCACCCGTGCCCTGGTTTGCAGACGAAGGACCGCGCTCGCGTCTGCTCGCCCTGCGCGACACGCCGCCGGCTTTCAAGCGCCGCAACCTATTCACGGCCGCGCCGGATCTGCCGGTGCGTCTGCGCCGCGGTCGCCCGTCGGTGCCGGTGGAGGCCAAGCGTGCCGTCAACGCCGCCCGCCAGCGCCGCTTTCAGCAAAAACGCCGCGAACTCTTGCGCGATTTGCTGGGACGCGTGGATCGAGGAGAACTTAACACGTAGGAGGCCCTCCGATGCTGGAGCGCTGATATCAATTCGCGGTCAAGATGAGCGTCATTAACTTGGCCCATGAGGGAGCGAATACCATTGGGAAAACACCCTGAGCTCACGCTCAAGGCCACGAGGCGTGTGTTCGTTACGAGTGTGGCCTTGAGCGTGAGCTCAAGGATGCCGTAAGCCTCAACTGGAACGCCAACTGGTATGCGCACAAAAAAGCCCGCCGGTTGAGGGCGGGCTGGATGTGCGAGGTTATCGCGGCGTAAAGCCGGGCCCTTCAGCTCAGATCGCGTGGATCGCACTCTTGCTCACCGCCATCGCCGCTTCCTTGACCGCTTCCGACATCGTCGGGTGCGCGTGGATCGTGCGGGCCAAATCTTCAGCGCTGCCGCCGTATTCCATGTGCGTGACGATCTCGCTGATCAACTCGCCGGCGTTCTTGCCGAGTATTTGTGCGCCGAGGATTTTGTCGGTCTTGGCGTCGGCAATGATCTTCACGTAACCGTCGCCGGCGTCGTTGGCCAGGGCGCGGGCGTTGGCGGCGAAGTTGAACTTGCCCACGTTGACCGACAGCCCCTTGGCCTTGGCGGCGTCTTCACCCAGGCCCACCGAGGCGAGCTCGGGGTCGGTGTAAACGATGGCCGGCATCAGATCCCAGTTAACATGGCCGTGTTTGCCGGCGATCCACTCAGCGACGGCAATGCCGTCTTCCTCGGCCTTGTGCGCGAGCATCGGGCCGTCGATCACGTCGCCAATAGCCCACACGCCGGCGGCGGTGGTCTTTAAATGGGCGTCGACTTGGATGCGCTTTTTGTCGGTCAACGCGACGCCGGCTGCGGCGAGGTTGAGGTTGTCGGCAAACGGGCGGCGGCCGACGGCGACGAGCACCTTGTCGGCTGGGAACTCCAAGACTTTACCCTCGCGCTCGGCGGTGAGGATGCCGTTGGCGAAGCCGGTGACTTTGGCGCCGCACTCGATCTTGAGTCCCTGTTTTTGCAGCAGGCGGGTGAAGTTGCGCACGATGTCGTCGTCGAAGGTCGCGGCGATCTTGGGCAAGAACTCAACCACGGTGACCTCGGCACCGAGACGCGCCCAGACCGAGCCGAGTTCGAGGCCGATGGCGCCACCGCCCACGACCACGAGCTTCTTCGGCACGGTGGGCAGGGTGAGGGCTTCGGTGCTGGAGATGACCGTCTCGCCGTCAAACTTCATGAAGGGCAACTCAACCGGCGCCGAGCCGGTGGCGATGACGATGTTTTTGGCGGTGAGTTGCTGGTCGCCGACGGCGACGGTGTTGGCGGAAACGAAGGCGGCGGCGCCGGTGATGACGGTGACCTTGCGGGCCTTGGCGAGAGCGGCGACGCCTCCGGTCAATTTGGTGACGATGCCGTCCTTCTTTTTGAGCATGGCGGCGACGTCGATGGAGACGCCGTCGATTTTGATGCCGTGTTCAGCGGCGTGTTTTTGCGCGAACAGGAAGTGTTCGGAGGAGGCGAGCAGGGCCTTGCTCGGGATGCAGCCGACGTTGAGGCAGGTGCCGCCGAGGGTGGCGCGTTTGTCGATGAGGGCGACCTTGAGGCCGAGCTGGGCGGCGCGGAAGGCGCAGACGTAGCCGCCGGGGCCGGCACCGATGACGATGAGATCGAAAGTTTGAAGGGACATGGAGGGCGGGGACGGAATCGTAGGCTGAGGCTGAGGCGGATGATTACACAGAGGGCACGAGAGGTTACACAGAGGCCACGGAGGTTCAGTAGGGAAGTTGAGATCCGGCTCAGTGGACTCCGTGGCGCCTCTTGTGCCCTCTGTGTAACTTTCAGGGTTAAACGCTGAGGATCAGGCGGGTCGGGTCTTCGATCGCCTGTTTGATTTTGAGCAGGAAGGTGACGGCTTCTTTACCGTCGACCAGGCGGTGGTCGTAGCTGAGGGCGAGGTACATCATCGGGCGGATGACGACCTGGCCGTTGAGGGCGATCGGGCGGTCGTTGATCGCATGTAGGCCGAGGATCGCGCTCTGCGGGGCGTTGATGATCGGGGTGGACAGCATCGAGCCAAAAATGCCGCCGTTGGTGATGGTGAAGCAGCCGCCTTCGAAGTCGGGCATCGTGAGCTTGCCGTCACGGGCTTTCTTGGCGACGTCGCCAATGGCTTTCTCGATGCCAGCCATGCTGAGCTGATCGCAACCGCGCACCACGGGGACAACCAGGCCCTTCTCGGTGGAGACGGCCATGCTGATGTCGTAGTAGTTGTTTTGAATGATCTCGTCGCCGTCGAGCTGGGCGTTAACGCCAGGGACTTCCTTGAGGGCATGAACCACGGCTTTGGTGAAGAAGGACATGAAGCCGAGCTTCACACCGTTCTTTTTCACGAAGTCATCCTGGTACTTGGCGCGCAGGGCCATGACGGCGGACATGTCGACCTCGTTGAAGGTGGTGAGCATGGCGGCCTCGTGCTGGGCGGCGACCAGGCGCTTGGCGATGGTCTGGCGCAGCTTGGTCATCTTGACGCGCGTGCGTTTGCCGGCCGGAGCGGCGGCACCGGTGGAGATAACCGGGGCGCTGCTCGGGAGGGCGGCAGCGGGCGCGGCGGCAATGGCGGCAGCGATGGCTGAGACCTTGGGGTTTGAAACTTCAGCTTTCGAATCGGTGGGAGTCTGAGCGGCCGCGGCCACCGTTGCCGCTGGTGCGGCTGCGGCGGCGAGCACGTCGCCCTTGGTCAGGCGGCCGGCTTTGCCGGTGCCGTCGATCTTGGTGGCGTCGACGCCGGTTTCGGCGAGCGCGCGGCGAACGGCGGGGGATTGGGCCGTCTCGGCTGCTTGGGCGGCGGCTGGAGCCGTGGGAGCGGAAGCAGCGGCAGAGGCGCCGGCGGCGACATCGGTGTCGATCACGGCGACGATTTCACCGATTTTAACCTCGGTGCCGGGCTGAACCTTGAAGGTGATTTTACCGGCGATGTCGGCCAGGCCTTCGGAGGTGATTTTATCGGTTTCGAGCTCGAAGAGCGGTTGGTCCTTTTTGACCACGGTGCCGTCGGCGACGTGCCACTTGGCGAGGATGCCGGAGCTGATGGATTCGCCGAGGGGCGGGATTTTGACTTCGTGGAGAGACATGGGTGGGGGGCGGAAGTAGCGAGTAGTGAGTAGGTCGATCCGTAGTGGGTAGAGAAATAGTAGCGAGTAGTGAGTAGTCGGAGGATTGGAATGCTCGCTACCCGCTACTCACTACTCGCTACTTTAAAGGAGGAACGCGTCCTTGAGGAAGGCGGCGAGTTCTTGTTTGTGGACGGCGAGCGAGCCGACGGCCGGAGATGCCGAGGCGTCGCGGCCGGCGTAGGTTGCCTTGCGGCCGAAGATCTCTTCGAGCTGCGGAGCGAGGAAGGTCCAAGCACCGTTGTTCTGCGACTCCTCTTGGCACCAGACGAGTTTGGCCTTGGGGTGCGCCTTGGCGATTTCGGCGAGCTTGGCGGTATGGAGCGGATAGATCTGCTCGATGCGCACCAGCGCGGTGTCGGTGACGTTGTTGGCGGTGCGGTAGGCGTCGAGGTCGTAGTACACTTTTCCCGAGCAGAGAATCAGGCGCTTGGCCTGCTTGGGCGGCTGCGGATCGAGGATGATTTCTTCGAAACTGCCAGAGGTGAACTCGGCTATTTTGGAGGTGGCGGCGGGCAGGCGCAGGAGCGATTTCGGCGACATGACGATGAGCGGCTTGCGGAAGTCGCGTTTCATCTGGCGGCGCAGGGCGTGGAAGTAGTTGGCCGGGGTCGTGATGTTTGCCACCTGCATGTTGTCCTCGGCGCAGAGTTGGAGGAAGCGTTCGAGGCGGGCCGAGCTGTGCTCGGGACCTTGGCCTTCATAGCCGTGGGGCAACAGCAGAACCATGCCGCTCATGCGCTGCCATTTGGATTCGGAGGAAGCGAGGAACTGGTCGATCACGACCTGGGCGCCATTGGCGAAATCGCCGAACTGCGCCTCCCAAATGCAGAGCATCTGGGGGTAATCGAGCGAGTAGCCGTAGTCGAAGCCGAGCACGGCGGCCTCGGAGAGCAGTGAGTTGTAAACACAGAAGCGCTCCTGCTTAGCGTCGATGTTGAGCAGCGGGGTGTATTTTTCGCGGGTCTCGGAATCGTAGATGACGGCGTGGCGGTGGCTGAAGGTGCCGCGTTCGCAGTCCTGGCCGGAAAGGCGCACCGGGCTGCCTTCGAGAAGGAGCGTGCCGAAGGCGAGGGCCTCGCCGAAGCCCCAGTCGATCAGGCCACCGTCTTTGTGCGCCTGAACGCGTGTATCCAAGAAGCGCTTGATCTTGGGGTTGGCTTTGAAGTTGGCGGGAAGGTGGGTGATGCCGGCCACGACCTTGGCAAGGGCTTCGGCGGATACGTGGGTGTCAACGTGGATGTGGTTGTAACCGGGTTGGAAAATCGCGCTGGAGCCGGCGAACGGGCTGTTGGTTTTACCGGCGGCCTGGGTGGCGGCTTCGGCGGCTTTGGCCTTGGCAAAAGAGGCTTCCATCGCGGCGGTGTACTCTGCCTTGATGGCCTCGGCGCCGGCCTCGTTGAGCGTGTCTTCGCGAATCAGACGGGCGGAGTAGGGCGCGGAGATCAGCGGGTGCGCGGCGATCTTTTTGTAGAGCGTGGGCTGGGTGAAGGCGGGCTCGTCGGCCTCGTTGTGGCCGTGCCGGCGGTAGCAATACATGTCGATCACCACGTCGCGCTGGAATTTCACGCGGAATTCGAGTGCCAGGCGGGTGACGTAGCAGACCGCCTCGGGATCGTCGCCGTTCACGTGGAAGACGGGCGCTTCGATCATCTTGGCCACGTCGGTGCAGTAGCGCGTGGAGCGGGAATCGCTCGGCTGTGTGGTGAAACCGATCTGGTTGTTAATCACCAAGTGCACCGTGCCGCCAGTGCGGTAGCCGGGCAGTTGCGAGAAGTTGAGCGTCTCGGGGATGACGCCTTGGCCGGCGAAAGCGGCGTCGCCGTGAATGAGGAACGGGCAGACGCGGCGGCGGTCGACGTCGCCACGGATGCGTTGGCGGGCGCGGGCGCGGCCCTCGACCACAGGGTTAACGATTTCCAGGTGCGAGGGGTTGGGGGTGAGGCGGACCTCGACCTTGTGCCCGGAGGCGGTGGTCAGCTCGGCCTCGTAGCCGAGGTGGTACTTTACGTCGCCGTCACCGCCGACAGTGTTGGGGATGTAGTTTTCGGAAAATTGCTCGAAGAGCACCTCGAAGGGCTTGCGTAGGATGTTGGTGAGTACGCTGAGGCGGCCGCGGTGGGCCATACCCATGACGAACTCTTCCACGCCGAGCTCGGGGGCGTATTCGATCATGGCGTCGAAGGCCGCAATCATGGTTTCGCCGCCTTCCAGCGAGAAGCGCTTCTGGCCGACGAAACGGGTGTGGAGGAACTTTTCAAACAGCTCGGCCTTGTGCAGGCGGCGTAGGATGCGGATCTTTTGGTTGCGGGTGAAAGAGGGGCGGTTGTGGGCTTCCTCCATGCGCAGTTGCAGCCAGTCGCGGGCGTCGAGGTCCTGCATGTGCAGGTATTCTACGCCGATGTGGCCGCAGAAAATCTCGTTCAGCGAACTGATCAACAGGCGCAGCTTCATTTGGCCGCCGCCGCGGAAATTGCCGACGGAGAACGACTGTTCGAGGTCGGCCTCGGTGAGACCGAAGTGCTGGTAGTTGAGGCGCGGGAAGGGCGCGGGCGGGGGGCTGAGCGGGTCGAGGTGCGCCTGCATGTGGCCGTGGGCGCGGTAGGCGTTGATCAAGCGCAGCACCTGGGCCTGTTTGTTGCTGTCGAGGACGTTGACGCCGGCGCTGGCGACGTTGGCCATGGCGGAGCCTTTGCTGCCGAGTGAAAAGCCTTGGAAAAACGCGCGCCAAGTCGGGTCGACCGAGTCGGGGTTGGCGAGCCAAGCGTTATAGGCCGCCTCGATGACTTCGGAGTTGGCGGGTGAGGACTGGGGCTGGGTGATCATGAAATAGGCGGCCTAATGGCCAGAGGGGGCTTACACGGGTCTGCGGCTATGAATAGCGATAATGAAGGAAAGGGGGGCTGACCGTGCCTTGAGTTAAATTTTAACTCAAGAGCCATCCCCGTCGCAGCGGCCTAGAACCCCAAGTTGTAATTTTTCTAACTGACTGAGCAGTGAACTTAATTTGGGGTGATGCTTCACATGGAAACACAGATCAAAGCCTCTCTAATTTCGCTCCTTGATGGGATAACCGCTGCTAATGGAGGCGTCATCGCCGCCGAGCTGGTCCGCCTCGACGAGCTGTTGGCGCAAGGCCGGTCGACGCTGCATCCGCAATTGGTGCATTTTTTAGAGGGGCGCAGCTACGCCAAGGCGGTGCAATTTCTCGGCGGCGCGAGTGACATTCCGGTCGGTCTGTGTGGCGGGCGGGCAGGGCGGCCGAATTGAGCTGGGAGCTAGGAGCTAGGAGCTGGGAGCTGGGAGCTGGGCAACGCAGAATAATACACTCATGAGCAAAGAAAAAATCGCGACGGATGGCGGGCAGAACTTGGGGCAAAATCCCTTTGGGGCCTTGGGCGGCTTGGCGCTGCCAAGTCGGCCGGTGAGCGCGGCGGCTCCTGTGTCGGCGCAGGCTGCGGGGAGTGACACGCCTAAAGCAGGCGAGGCGAAGCCGGCGAAAAACCGCGGGCGTGTCGAGGTGTTGCGCATGACCGCTGGACGGGGCGGCAAGACCGTCACGGTGGCAAGGGCTTTTGTCGGCATCGGTTTGCCGGAGAAGGAGCAGCTCGCCAAAAAAATGCAGAAGGCGTGCGGCTGTGGCGGCACGGTCAAGGACGGCCAGATCGAAGTGCAGGGCGACAAACGCGATGAGGTGGCGCGGATTCTCACCGAGGCGGGTTTCCGGCCGGTGATGGCTGGCGGGTAAATCACAGGAAGGTCCGGGGGGACGGAATGGGCGGAGGCGGAGGCGGAGGCACGCCGGGGCAGAGGGGCGCTTGCCGTCCTCGCCGGCATCCGGAGGCGGAGTTGGAGTCGAGAGAACGAGTAGGATTAAGAGAACGAGAACGATATCGGAGGGACGACCTTCGTGTCGTCCGTGTTCGCGAAGTAGCGCAGACTTCCAGTCTGCTCCGGCAAGCGCCGAGGCAGACTAGGAAGTCTGCGCTACTTTTTCGGCCGTCAGAACCAGTCCACACGTAGGTGGACCCGCCCCATTACTTCATGGCCGAGAAAACACCCTCAATGGTAGTAGATCGCTTCGTCGGTCTGAAAGAGGGCGTGGGCGAGGCGGGCCCAAGAATCGAGGGGGCCTTCGTGGCGGGCTCCGCCTACCGGACCTAAATCATTAAAGCGCTGACCGGGGCCCTTGTTTTGCTGGTTTCGGGTGGGCTGTGCGGGGGCGGCTTTGTTGAGCGAGTTGGCGGGGAGCTCGTAGGTGGTGTTTACATAAGTGGTGGCGAGCTTGATTTCATTCTGCGACGGGAGGCGTTGCAGGATGGCGTTGTAAAGAAAGATGACGCGTTCGTTCGTGCGTGTGAGCTGCGTGAACGCAGGGCGCTGGGTGAGCTTGCGGGCGGTTTCGATGATGAGCGGGTTGTTCATGAAGAACAGGGCCTGCTGGGGCACGGTGGTTTCGTGGCGCCGACCGCTGGGGACATCGGGGTTGGGGAAGTCGAACTGGGTGAAAAATTCGGGCGGGTTACGCCGGTCTATAAACGTGTAAAGCGCACGTCGGGTCGCGAAACCCTCGCTGCTGAGGCGGACGGACTTGCCGCCGATTAACGGGTCGAGGCGACCGGAAATGGCGAGGATGGAGTCATGCATCTGCTCAAGGTCGAGGCGCCGCAGGTTACTCCGCCAAAGCAGGCGGTTGTAGGGGTCTTTTTCGGCGAACAAGAGGTTGCCTGAGTCGCCCTGTTGATAGGTGGAACTGAGGACAATGAGGCGATGGAGGTTTTTAATGGACCAGCCGTCTTGCACGAAACGGGCAGCGAGGTAATCGAGCAGGGCGGGGTGGCTGGGTGGCGCGGATTGGTTGCCGAGGTCGTCGGGGGTGGGCACGAACCCTTGGCCGAAGTGTTGCTGCCAGAGGCGATTGACCAAAACGCGGGCCGTGAGCGGGTTGGTGGGGCTGGCAATGTCCCGGGCGAGTTCGAGGCGGCCACTGCCGAGCTTGTAGGCGGGACGACTGGCGGGCTCTGGCGAGAGGATTTCGAGGAAGCGGCGCGGGACAACTTCACCTTTGTTTTGGGCCTCGCCGCGAATCAGCACGGGATAATCTTTGGGGGTTTTTACGTCGGTGAGAACGTCGGCGCGGGGCGGGGCGCCGGGGTGGGTCGCCTCGAGGTCGCCGTAGTCGGCGGCTAGGCGGGTTTCGCGGCGAAGGAGTTCACGGCGTTTATCGGCGTTCATCTCAGCACCGGCGGCACGGAATGCTTTGAACTCCTCGCGAAGGGCGGTTCCAAGGGTGTCGAGTTCGGCGATTTTGGCTTTGTAGTCGCGATAGTCGGGGGTGTCGGCGACGGGCAGAAGGGAGGGCTGTTCGTCGTAGCGTTTGGGCCGCGTGCTGCTGGCGAAGATACCGTAGAGCGAGTAGTAGTCCTTGGTCGGAACGGGGTCGAACTTGTGGTCGTGGCAGCGGGCGCACGAGACGGTCAGGCCGAGAAATGCCTTGGTGGTGACGTCGATACGGTCGTTGATGATGTCGTTGGTACTGCCGTCGAACTGATTGCCGAGGGTGAGGAAGCCCATGGCGGCGAGGATGCGGCGGTCGCCGGGGGATTGGTCGGCGGGGAGGGTTTTGCGATCGAGGGATTTTAGGACGAGGGCATCGGCGGCGAGTTGTTCGGTGATGAAAGCGGGGTAGGGCTTATCGGAGTTAAAGGCGTCGATGACATAGTCGCGGTAGGTCCAGGCGCCGGCATAGCGGGGGTCTTGGTCGCGTTTCACGCTGCCTTTGGTTTCAGCGAAGCGGGCGATGTCGAGCCAGGCGCGGGCCGAGTGTTCTCCGTAGTGGGGGGAAGCGAGCAGGCGATCGACGACTTTGGCGTAGGCATCGGGGGCACGGTCGTTAAGAAAGGCGTAGATCTCGGGATCGGTGGGTGGAAGGCCGGTGAGGTCGAAGGTGATGCGGCGGATGAGGGTGCGCCGATCGGTGGCGGGGCTGGGTTTGAGTCCTGCCGCTTCGAGGCCTGCGAGGATGAAGTTGTCCACCGGATTTTGGCACCACCTGGGGTGGCGGGTTTCGGGCACCGGTGGAGCGATGACGGGCTTAAATGCCCAGTGGTCTTTGTTCGGGGTGTAAAGGTGCGCCGGGCTGGAGCCGTTGGCGGCGGGGGCTTCGGTGATACGCGGATCGGGGGCTCCGCGGCGTATCCATTCAACGAAGTCGGCGACAATGGTGTCGGGGAGCTGTTTGCCCTTCGGGGGCATGCGCAGGTCGGGATTGGTGTAGCGGATGGCCTCGATGAGCAGGCTTTGGTCGGGTTTGCCGGGGACAAGGGCCGGGCCGCTGTCGCCGCCTTCGAGAAGTGCCGCGCGGGTGTCGAGCCGCAGGCCGCCTTTGATTTTTCCGTCTTGGAGGCTGTGGCAGCGGTAACACTGGTCGTCGAGAACCGGGCGGATTTTGGTTTCGAAAAACTGCTGGTCGGCAGGCGAGAGGGGCGCGGCAGGAGCAGCCGGAGCAGGGGCCGCGCCTGCGGCTGGCAAGGCGGCGAGCGAGGCGAGAAACAGGGGGGCTAACCAGAGGAGTGGGGGCAGGCGGCGCATACGCGGGGTGACGTGGCGGCTGGGGGGCGTTTTGGAAGTAGCGAGTAGTGAGTAGCGGGTAGCGAGTAGCCGGAAATCGGCGGGCGGTCGGACGCTGAATTTTCGGAGAATATTCAACATCCAACCTTCAACTTTGAACCTTCAACGGGCCGGCCGTTAACCTTGCAGAGGGATCAGCCGTTGGAGGTTGAATGTTCAACGTTGGATGTTGGACGTTGCCGAGGGGCGGATCAGGTGAGGATCGGGTGGACGACTTCGCCGGCTGTGTCGGTGAGGCGGAAGTCGCGGCCGTTAAAGCGGTAGGTGAGCTTGGTGTGGTCGAAGCCGAGGCAGTGAAGCATCGTCGCATGGAGGTCGTGGACGTGAACTTTGTCGGTGATCGACTCGGCGCCGAGTTCGTCGGTCGCGCCGTGGACCACGCCGCCCTTTACCCCGCCACCGGCCATGACGACGGAGAATGCTTTCGCGTTGTGATCACGACCGGGGTTGTCGTTGCCGTTGCGGTCCTTGGTGGGTTTGCGGCCGAATTCGCCGCCCCAGACGATCAAGGTGCTGTCGAGAAGGCCGCGCTGTTTAAGGTCGGCGAGAAGGGCGGCGAGGGGCTGGTCGATTTCACCGGCTTTGGAGGATAGTTTAACCTGCAGGTCGGAGTGGTGATCCCAGCCGTCGTGCCAGACTTGGACTACGCGCACGCCGCGTTCAACGAGGCGGCGGGCGATGAGCAACTGGCGGCCGGTGTTGGTGTTGCCGTAGGCGGCGCGGGTGGACTCGTTTTCCTTTAAAATGTCGAAGGCGTCGGTGGCCTCGGTCTGCATACGGAAGGCGGTCTCGTAGGACTGCAGGCGGGTCTCGAGCGCGGCTTCTTTTTGAATGTTACTGGCGTGGATCGTGTTGAGCTGTTTGACGAACTCGAGCTGGCGGCGTTGCTCGGAGGGGGGCAGGTAGGAGTTGCGGATGTTTTGGATCATCTGCTCCACCGTGGTGGACTGGGTGTTGACGCTGGAACCTTGATACACGCCGGGCAGGAACGCGGCTTGGTAATTGGCGGCACCGCCCAGGGGCAGGCCACCGTTGCGCAGCGAGATGAAGCCGGGGAGGTTTTGGTTTTCGGTGCCGAGTCCGTAGACAATCCACGAGCCGAGGCTGGGTTTGGAGATGCGCATCGAGCCGGTGTTCATGAACACCGTGGCGACATCGTGAGCGGGAATGTCCGTCCACATGGAGCGGATCACGGCGAGGTCGTCGGCGTGGGCACCGATTTTGGAGAACACCTCGCTGACTTCCAGGCCGGAA
>JBILJE010000313.1:0-3496 GCA_044377395.1 Rariglobus sp.
TCGTGGCGTCGAGTGGTTGCACCATCTCTGCGACATCGGTTGCCACGGCCTGCTCGCCGACGAGATGGGGCTGGGCAAAACCCTGCAAGTGCTCACCTTGCTCGCGACTCGTCCCCAGGCTGACCGGCCCAACCTGATCATCTGTCCGGCCAGCGTGGTTCCGGTGTGGCAGGAAGAGATCCATCGGTTCTTTCCGCATCTTGCCGTCGATGTGCTCAAGAACGGCCATGACTTCAGCGCACGCAAAGATTCCGTCATCTGGATCGCCAGTTACACCCAGATGCGAAAGCACCGCCAGTTGCTCGAAAATCACGAGTTTGCCTATGCCGTGCTCGACGAGGGCCAGTTCATCAAAAACCCTGACGCGAAGGTCACCCAGACCTGTTTTGCTGTCCGCGCCCGTCACCGCCTCGTTCTGAGCGGCACGCCGCTGGAGAATCGCCAGCTCGATTTGTGGTCAATTTTCCGCTTTTTGCTGCCAGGATTGTTGGGGACTCGGGTGGGCTTTGAGGCCTCGCTGACCAACGATCGCGCCGGAACGATGGACCGGTTACGCGCGCAACTTGCGCCGTTTATTCTACGACGTACTAAAAACGAGGTCGCCACCGAGCTGCCGCAAAAGGTTGAGATGGACCTGCTTTGTCCGCTCACCGAAGTGCAGCGTGCCGAGTACGCCAAAATTTGCGCCGAGGGTCTCGATCGCCTCGGTGACGACGTGGGTGCTGCGCTACGTGAAAAGTCCTTCGGCTTCCTCGCGTTGCTTACCCGCCTGCGCCAGGTCTGCTGCGATCCCGACATGCTTCCTTGGATGAAGTCTCCGCTCGCCGATTCGGGTAAAATCACGCTGTTGGTGGAGAAGCTCGCCGAAGTCATCGCCAGCGGGCACAAGGTCGTGATTTTTTCGCAGTTCGTGATGTTGCTCGACCGTGTTCGGGCCGCCTTGGCGGAAAACTTCCCCGAGCTTCCCCGTTACGAGCTCACCGGAATGACGCTTGATCGGCTCAAACCGGTGCAGGCTTTCCAGACTGCGAAAGGTGCAGCGGTGATGCTCGTCTCGCTTAAAGCCGCCGGCACCGGCATTACCCTGCATGCGGCCGACTACGTTTTCCTACTCGATCCGTGGTGGAATCCGGCAGTGGAGGCGCAGGCCGTGGATCGCGTTCACCGTATCGGCCAAAAAAGCACGGTTTTTGTCTATCGCATGGTTACCGCAGGAACCATCGAGGAGCGAATTCAGGCGCTGCAAGCGTCGAAGAAGGATTTGTTCGATCGCATCGTCGGCGGCTTGGGCGGCGACTTTGATTTGAGCCAGCACTTCTCCTCGCTGCGCGATCTGGTTCAGCTCACATCGACGCAGGAAGAGGCCGAGACTGTCGGTTGAAGTTGGCGCCTAGGGCTGCAGTCCTAGCGCACCGAGGCCGAGTACGATCAAAACCGCGATCAGCGTCGCGAACCAATACCAGCGCAGGCCCGCAGCGTTGCTGGGGCGACGCCCGCTGTTGTTGGCAGCGAACTTGTTTTCGGAGGTCGAGTCATCGTCTTCGTCGGGCAGGTCGAGGCCGTCGTAAATCGAGGTCTCGCGCCAGCCGGTGCGTTCATCGGCACCACAACCGGGGCAGGCGTGGGCGTTGCGCGGAATCGGCTCGCCGCATTGGGCGCAGTCTTCGGGTGGTAGTGGGCGATGCGCAGCGGACATGGCGTGCGCTCAAATATCCGAAGAAGCCTCGGCGCAGGCTTCAGTCATGCCAAAGTATTTACGTTTAGCTAGGCGCCAGGCGGTCACGATGAAGGCGGTCAGGGGAATCGCCAGTACCATGCCGAGGATGCCGTTGAGCGCGGTGCCCCAGAAGAAAATCGAAACCATGATCGCGATGGGGTGCAGCCCGGTGCGATCGCCCATGATCTTGGGGGTGAGGTACCAGCCCTCAGCGGCCTGCACGCAGGCGAATACCAGCAGCACCAGTCCCACCAGCGAAATGCCGCCACCGGGTTGCAGTAGCGCCAGCGGCAGCGCCACACTCAAGCCGAGGATCGTGCCCAGGTAGGGCACGATGTTGAGGATTCCGAGCATCATGCCGATGATCAGGCCGAATTTGAGTCCAACCAGCGAAAATCCAGTGGCCAAGAGCGCTCCCATGATCAGCCCGATCATGAGCTGTCCGCGGAAAAAGGAGACGACGATTGCGATGAACTCCTTCACGAGAAATACCACGTCGTCGCGCAATGTTGGCTTAAGAAACGGGAGTTGTTTTTCGAGGTTGTTGGTCGGTTCGCGACTGGAAAGCAGGAAGAAAAACAGATAGATCGGGACCACTGCCAGGTGGGTGATAAAACTAAAAACGTTCAATACGCCCAAGCCTGCGGACTTGAGCGAGGGTAGGGCGAGCGCACCCAGTTCGTTGGCTTCGCCCGCCAGCCGGGTGACGATCGTATGAATGGTTTTGTTTTCCATCTGCCGTTGGGCAAGTGCGACCCAATCGGGGTAGTGTTGTTGAAAGTAGGCCAGCGCGTGGTTCCAGAACTCCGGGACGAAGGCGATGAAGGCGAAGATCTGCTGGATCAGAGCGGGGGTGACGGCTAAAAGCACTGCGGCCACCACGAGGGCAAACAGGCTGTACAGGGTCACCACCGCGCTTACCCGGCGCAGTTTCAGTTTCCGTTCCAGCAGCTCGACGGCTGGACGCATGATGAGCGCGATGATGCCGGCACCGGCCAGCGGCCAGAGCACGCCGGAGAAATGGCCCACCAAAAAGGAGAGCACGATAAAGACACCGACGAGTAGCGCGATGGTGGCAACCAGTGCGGCCAGTCCTAGGGAAAAGCCGACCATGCGGCGCTGGCTCGGGGTTAACAGCTGCGGTTCGTGCGATTCAGACATGCGAGCAACATCACGCATCTGCGGCCGCCGACGCCAGCCGAAAGGCGGACGTCATCGCTGCCGCCTTGCGTTCGAGGCAAATTGATTACGGTCTCGTTTTACCACATGCAGGCCGCGACTCATATTCACGTCAAAGGCGCCCGGGAGCACAACTTGAAGAACCTCGAGGTGCGTATCCCGCGCGGCAAACTCGTGGTCATCACCGGCCCGTCGGGCTCGGGAAAATCGTCGCTGGCCTTCGACACGATTTACGCCGAGGGCTACCGCAAGTACATGGAGTCGCTCTCCACCCAGGCCCGCCAGGTCCTCGAGCAACTCAAGCGTCCCGATGTCGATTTTATCCACGGGCTTTCACCCGTGCTGGCGATCGAGCAGCGCACCGGCGGCGGCTCGCCGCGCAGCACCATCGCCACCGTTACCGAGATTGCCGATTACGCCCGTCTGCTGTGGGCACTCCACGGTGAGCAGCGTTGCCCCAAAGATGGCGGCCGAGTCGTGCAACGTTCGCTCGATGACAACGTCGCCCGCGTTCTGCGCGAAGCGGCCGGTGAGCGCATCATGATCCTCGCTCCCGCCCTTCAGGCCAAGCCGTCGGTGCTGCGCGAGGAGCTTCCGCGC
>JBILJE010000073.1:0-11889 GCA_044377395.1 Rariglobus sp.
GGACGGATTTGAGCGCGCGGCGGGTGAAGGCGGGCCGGCCCATGCCGCCTGCGAGGGTGATGCGGTGCTGCACATAGTGCTCCACATCGCCGAGGGTCAGCGGGTTCAGTTCGTAGTGAATGAGGATGCGTTGGCGGAGCTGACGGAGCTCTTCGCGGGCGAGGACGGCTTTGAGCTCGGTCTGGCCCATGAGTACGATTTGGAGCAGCTTTTGCTGGTCGGTTTCCAAGTTGGAGAGTAGGCGGATCTGCTCGAGCACCTCGAAGGAGAGGTTTTGGGCCTCGTCAATGATGAGCACGATATCGCGGCCGCGCGCGATGCGCTCCAGCAGCACACGATTCATTTGGGCGACCAAGTCGTTTTGACTGCGCCCGAGTTTGGTTTCACCGAGCTCGGTGAGGATCGCCTTGAGCATTTGCGTCTCGGTGACGCGGGGATTGAGGATCAAGGCGGTGTCGTAGCGGGCCGGATCAAGTTCGTTGAGGAAGCGGCGGCAGAGGGTTGTTTTACCGCAGCCGACCTCGCCGATCAGCACGATGAAGCCCTTACGCTCGTGCACCCCGTACTTCAGATGCTGGAGGGCCTCTTGGTGCGTGGGGCTGAGGTAGAGAAACTTGGGGTCTGGGGTGATGTTGAACGGCATTTCGTTCAGCCCGTAGTAACTCTGATACATGGGCATGGAACTAGCCGAGGCCGCTTGGAAACGCACGCTGAAAGAGCGGGGTTGGGGTGAAATATTTTTTGGGGCGGCGGGACGGGAGGGTGTATCGTTAAATTTGATTGGAAAAAGCTTTCGCTGGGGCCGCCATCTGCTCTGTGTGGGGACTGCGTTTTCGCCATGCCCATTCGTCAGATCATCGTCGTTTTTTACTTGGTGCTCTTCCTGAGTTTTGGAGCGGCCTCGTCGATGTTTTTTTGGCAGACGAGGCAGGAGTACAACCAGCTTCGACAAGTCGAACTGGCGACCCAACGGCGGTTGGTGGAGGCCGAGGAGCGGTTGCGTGAGCAGGAGCGCATGTTGCACCGACTGCGCACCGACCCGGCTTATGTTGAGATGAAAATTCGCCAGCGCCTGGGTTACGCCCGGCCCGAGGAGTTTATCTTTCGTTTCGATCAGTGACCCGCGGCGGCGGTAGGAAGTTTGCCCACTAAACACACGAAATGACACGAACGTCGGAATTGTTACCCTAGGTACCCCACGTTCACCCGGAAGAATCAAGCGATGTTGGACGATCTGCTGGTCGAGTCCTGCGTTGGCTTTTTCTCGCCGTTCCGATCCTTAGCGAGAGAACCGCATTCATCCTTAATGCTGGATGCAATGACGGCAATTTGGTCAGCGAAAGAACGTATGAATCGTCAAAAGGAGCCCTAGCGGTCGAGGCTGGTTTTGCAAGAGGCGGCGTGCCGGATGTCTTGCCGGAGCGCTCGGACTCGGCTAACTCGATTGTTTTGAACATGACTATCCACGATCAACTCGCCCAGTTTCTTGGTACCGCTCCTGACGTGAGTGGGGCCCTTTTTATCGCCAAGACCGCCACGGTGGTAGGCGATGTGCGGTTGGGCAAAAACAGCAGCGTATTCTACGGAGCGGTGCTGCGCGGTGACATCAATACCATTGAGGTGGGCGAGGGCAGTAACATCCAAGACAACGTGGTGGTGCACCTTTCCGACGATGCCGGTGTGCGTATCGGCAAGCATGTGACCGTGGGGCATGCGGCGATTATCCACGGCTGCACGATCGACGACGGCTGCCTTATCGGCATGGGGGCGACGATTTTGGACAAGGCGCACATTGGCGCGGACAGTCTGGTGGGGGCAAATTCGTTGGTGCCCCAAGGTTTCACGTGTCCGCCGGGATCGCTGGTTTTTGGAGCGCCGGCCAAAGTGGTGCGTGCGCTCGCCCCGGAGCAGCGAGACTCGGGGCGGCGTCTTTCGGCCAAATACGTCGAGGTGGCCAAGGCGCACGTCGCGCACCGGTAATGCGGTTAACCAACGGTCCTCGAAGACCATCCAGCGGAACGCGAAGGTAATGCGGCGGAAGTGAGGACGGATTACGGGGAGGCGGTTACGGTTGCGACCTTGGTTGCCGCAGGGGGATTGATCAGGTCTTGCACGACGCGAAGCGCTTCGCGCAACGGGATGTCGGCAGACGGGTAGCGTTCGTTTTCATCGGCCTCGGGTTCGTCATCCTCGGCTGTAGAATCGTCGTCTTTATTGGCCGATTTGGCACGCGGAGGCGCCGGTGGGGCGAGTAATACTTCGGCAAATTTGTAGTCGGCTGCGGCGAGCTTTTTACGCTCGTCCTTCATGTTTTTTTTGAAGGCCTCGTCGGCCACCTTCTCACGCTGGCGCTGATCAAGGTTGAGCGACACCGACTTCTGCTCTTGGCGGGCTTTGAACCAGTCTATCGCCCGGCGTTGGTAGGCAAATTCAGGGAGCTGACTTTGGCGCTGTGCACTGGCCGCGACCAATGGAGTGAGTTGAGCAGAAGCCAGCGGCTGACCGTTAAACCGACTCGAAGCGATGTGGTCCCAAGCCAGTGCATGGGGCAGGTCGGACTCGCCGATGGGCAGGAAATCGTTAACCGAGGGAAGCACAACATCGGGTTCGACGCCCTTGAGCTGGGTGGATGCGCCGTTGGGCAGGTAGAATTTTTGGACGGTGAGCTTGGTTGCGCCGCTCTTGGTGCCGCCGCGGGCGAGTTGGGGGACCAAGTTGCGTAACTCAAGTACGGTTTGCACGGAGCCTTTGCCGTGAGTGGAACTGTCGCCGACGATAACGGCGCGACCATAATTTTGTAGAGCGCCGGCGACGATCTCGGAGGCTGAGGCGCTGAAGCGGGAAACCAGCACGGCGAGGGGGCCGGCGTAGGAAATCGAGGAGTCATCGTCATCATCGACCTTGATTTCGCCTGAATAGGCGCGCACCTGCACAACGGGACCGTTTTTGATGAACAATCCGGTAAGTGAGATCGCCTCGCTGAGCAAGCCGCCGCCGTTGCGGCGCAGGTCTAGCACGAGTCCGTGGATACTGGCGGCTTTCATGCGGGTAATGATGTCCTCGATGTCCTTGGTTGCGCTGTTCTGGGCCTTGCCTTCGGCGGACATATCGGGCCCATAAAAGGTGGGCAGCGTGATGACGCCGATTGGGATGATTTTACCTTGAGCGTCGGGGACCTCGAAAATTGCACCGTGGGCGCGGGATGAGTCCAGGTTGACCACGTTGCGGGTCAGCACGATTTGCTTGCGCGTGGCCGAGGCGGCACCGTCCGCTGGTTCGATCAGCAGGTTGACGCGCGTGCCTTTGGCACCGCGAATCATGTCCACGATCTTGCGCAGTTTCATGCCAATGACTTCGACGGGTTCTCCGCCATCTTGGGCGACTGAAATAATCTTGTCGTTGGACTTAATCTGTTTGTCCAAGTCGGCGGGGCCGCCGGGGATGACGTCTTTAATGACGCATTGGTCATCCTCGATGCTCAACAGCGCGCCAATGCCCACCAGTTGCAGGCGCATTTGGATGCCAAAGTCCTCATAGGTGTCGGCCGAGAAATAGGTGGAATGGGGGTCGTAAAGCCGGGCGATGCAGCCGAGGAACATCTCGGAGATGTCGGAGCTCTCCATGTCGCCCATGTTTTTGAGGAGTCGGGCGTAGCGTTTGCCGACGTTTTTCTTGGCCTCGTCGAGGGTCTTTTTATTGAGAACCTCTTTGATCAACTCGAAGCGTAAACGTTGCTGCCAGAGGCTGTCGGCATCGTCCGCCGAGCCAGGCCACGCAGCTTTGGAGCGGTCGATCAGGTAACTGTCTTGAGTGTTAAGGTCGAATTCCCCTTTTAATGCCTGCTGGATCCAGCCGACTCGGTCGGTTACGCGTTTTTGATAAACCGTGAAAATGGCGTAAGCCGCATCGATTTTACCCATGGAGGTGAGGGTCCAGTAGAGCGAGTCGGGCTTATAGCGTTCGACGAAACCGGCTTTGTCGGTTTCGAGGAAAAAGAGTCGCTGTCCGTCCAAGGCGGTCAGGTAATCGGGGATTACCTCGGCGTAGGTTGATGATTTTACCGCATCCCTATTGTAATGAACCTCTTCCAATAGCTTGATCAGGGTGCGTGCCTCGATGTCGAGTAGGGGCGGTGCACGGAAGCGGGATTCCTGCTCGGCACAAGCCACAGCTAAAAAAAGAACCGGAAGCAGGGTAAGGCGGGCGCGGCGTGCGAAACGGGTGAGCAGGTGCATTGAAATGGGGGAAATCGCGTGGAGGGCTAGGCGGTGCGGGTAGCTGGAAAAATGGGGCGGGGAATAACGAGCGTTTAAAGCGCAGGATTAACGGCGGTTGTTAAGGTGGTCTCGAGCTTGGTCGAGTCGGAGTTTTTCTTCCGCGCTGAGGGACTGGAATCCGTGGCTGTTGATTTTATCGAGGATGCGATCGACCTCCGCTTTGAAGTCGGCACCGCCGCCTAGGTTGATTTTAAAAGCGCGAGCAGGGCTGGTGGTTTTGCGGCTGCGGCGGAACCAACTTGGCAGTTCAATGGCGGGTTTGTTGTTAAAGAGCGGGGCCTCACTAAGACGCGTCGCTCGGTAATAAAGCCAACCCGCAGCCATTCCTCCTAGGTGGGCTGAATGCGCCATGTTAAACCAAGACGAGCGACCGGGAATTTCGAGTAAAACCAGGCCGAGCACGTCGATACATAAGAGACCTAGGGCAAGGTGCTTGGCCCTCATGCCGACATCGATCATGAAAAAAGCGATCGGTTGCTCGGGGTTGAGGCAAGCGAACAGCACAATCAGCGCGCTAACCCCAGCGGAGGCGCCAAACAACCGGTCGGAATGCGTCCAGTTGACCGCTAGCCACGTCACCCCGCCTAAAATCACGGCGGCGAGGAATACCTGTAAAAAGCGTTTAGGGCCGATTTCGGGGATGACCGCGCGGCCGAAAATGAAGATCGCCAGAAGGGTAAAGAGGAGATCGAAGAGGTTTTTCGGGTCGTGCAACAGGCCGTGAGTAGCCAGCGACCAAAAGAAGCCGGTTTTAATACCTTCGGGCGAGAGCGTGAGACTGCGGAAAAACAAGGCGGCAAAGTCACCGCCGAACCAGCCTAGGCAGACGTTTTCGATGACAAAAGCGGCCACAAGTGTGACCATCAGCCACTTTAGGGCCGAAAGGGGGGGGCGCTCATCTTGGTCGCGCATGTAGGGTCGATCGAAAATCATGCTGCCCCAAAAGATGTAAAGCGGGGCGAGAAACACAAGCCGCCAACTGCGGTCTTACGTGTTTTGCTCAGTCGCGAAGGGGCAGGGGCACGGCCCCAGGTTAATTGTTGGCGGCGCTCGGTTTGGCCGCTTGACAGTTTTAGGCATTCGGTTTTCGTGCGAAATATGGCTAACAAAGCAGACAAGTGGGAGCAAAATATCGTCGGCAAATTCTTCGTCGATCAGCAATGCATCGACTGCGACCTCTGTCGCGAAACCGCACCGGAGTTTTTCAGTCGCCACGATGAGGGCGGTTATTCTTTCGTGCACAAACAGCCGGTCACCGACGATGATATCGCCCTGTGCATGGAAGCCCTCGAGGGTTGCCCTGTCGAGGCCATCGGTAACGACGGCGACGCCTGATTCGACACCTAAGTCTTATAAATAGGTTTTTAAGCCCGCCTTAATCGGCGGGCTTTTTTGTTGGTCAGCCGCGACAGCTGGCTGCCTTTTGGTGCTTCTTACTTCGTAAATCCGCCTGTTGTTAACACGTATTGTTGGGCTGGCTAACAATGGACTTGTTCTCACCCGGGCGCTTCGGTAGGTGTAGCAAAACCGCGCCGCGCCATGACACTCGCCACACCCACCACCGCATCGACCGTAGAGACGGATCGGCGCCATGTGTGGCATCCGTTTAGCCAAATGCGCGAATACGCTTCATTGCCGCCTTTGGTGATCGCTTCGGGTCGCGGCGGTTGGCTGACCGATACCGAGGGGCGCACCTACCTCGATGGCAACGCCTCGATCTGGACCAACGTCCACGGCCACAACGACCCTGATCTCAACGCCGCGTTGATCGACCAGCTCGGCCGCGTTGCGCACGCCACTTTGCTCGGCCTGGCTCACGCGCCCGGCGCGGATTTGGCTGCGGAGTTGGTCAGCCTCGCTCCCCGCGGTCTCGACCACGTTTTTTACACCGACAACGGTTCCGGTGCGGTCGAGGTCGCCCTCAAACAGTCGTTTCAATTTTGGCAACTCGCCGGTCGTCCCGAGAAGCGCGGGGTGATCGGTATGGCCGGTGGTTACCACGGCGACACCTTTGGCACCATGGCGGTGGGCGATAGTGGTTTTTTCCACGACCGTTTTCGCCCCTGGTGTTTTGGGGCCGATCACTTTCCCGCTCCCGCTGCCGATGACGCCACCGCCAGTCTGGCGGCGCTCGCAGCGTTGTTGCAGGCCAAGGCCGACTCGACGGCCTGCCTCATCATCGAGCCCTCGGTGCAGGGTGCAGCCGGCATGCGCCTGCAGCCCCCGGGCTTTATTCGCGCGGTGGCCGAATTGTGCCGGGAGCACGGCGTGCACCTGATCATGGACGAGGTGTTCGTGGGCTTTGGCCGGCTCGGGCCGATGCTCGTTTGTACCCAAGAAGGGGTGACGCCTGATTTTCTGTGTTTGGCCAAGGGCCTCACCGGGGGCTACCTGCCGCTCGCCGCCACCTTGGTGCGCGGTGAAATTTACGACGCCTTCCTCGGCACCTACGAAAGCCGGCGGGCGTTTTTCCACGGGCATACGTTTACCGGCAACCCGCTGGCGGCGGCCGTCGCGCTGGCCAACATCCGCAAACTGCGCCCGCTCATCGATAGCGGCGTAATCGCGGAGCGCGCCGAGGTGTTTGGGCGTTTGCTGACCGAGGCGTTCGCCGGTCACCCGCACGTGTCGGACCTGCGCCAGCGCGGGCTGACGGCCGCCCTCGACCTCGCACCAGCGGGCGGCGGGGCATATCCGGTGGCGTTGCGCGCGGGCTTGCAGGTCTGCCTGCGCGCCCGCGATCACGGGCTTTTGCTGCGCCCACTCGGTGATTCTCTTCTGCTCGTGCCGCCGCTTTGCCTGGATCAGGCCGAGCTCGGCGAACTGGTTAACCGCACCCGTCGCTCCATCGACGACACCCTCCCTTTCCTCGTATGAACTCCACCACCGCCACGACCTCCGCCACGCCCGACTTGCGCGCCATTCGAGCGCTCTACGACCTGCCATTCCCTGATCTGCTGTTCCGCGCCATGCAGGTGCACCGCACGCACCACGACGCAGACGCAGTGCAGCTCTGCACCCTGCAGTCGATCAAGACCGGCCGCTGCCAAGAAGACTGCAAATATTGCCCGCAATCCGCCCACCATCCTGACGCCGCGCTGCTGCCCGAGCCGCTTATGGCGACCGAGCAAGTTCTCGTCGCCGCCCGTGCGGCCAAGGCCGGCGGGGCTTCGCGCTTTTGCATGGGCGCGGCTTGGCGCGAAGTGCGCGACGGCGCCCAATTCGACTCGGTCTTGAACACCGTTCGCGGCGTGGCCGACCTCGGTCTTGAGGTGTGCTGCACCCTCGGCATGGTCCAAGAACACCAGGCCGTTCGCCTCAAGGAAGCCGGCTGCAAAGTTTACAACCACAACCTGGATACGTCGCGCGAGTTTTACCCTGAAATCATCACCACCCGCACCTACGACGACCGCCTGACCACCCTGGAAACGGTGCGCCGCGCCGGCCTCGAAGTGTGCAGCGGCGGCATCATCGGCCTGGGTGAATCCCTCGACGACCGCATCAAGCTCCTTCACGAGTTGGCCAGCCTCAGCCCGCATCCCGATTCGGTGCCCATCAACTCTCTCGTCCCTGTCGAGGGCACCCCGATGGCGGAAAACGATCCGGTCGATCCGATCGAGTTCGTGCGCGTGATTGCGGTCGCACGTATCCTCATGCCGAAGACGATGGTCCGCCTCTCCGCCGGTCGCACCCACATGAGCGATGAGCTGCAGGCGCTGTGTTTCTCGGCGGGAGCCAACAGCATTTTCCTTGGTGAAAAACTCCTCACCACGCCCAATCCGGGCCGCGGTGAAGATTTCACCCTGCTGCGTCGTCTCGGCATGCACCCGCTCGGCGGCGAGATGCCGGTGGTGGACGATCGAGCCGGCGAAGACGGCACGTGGGCGAAGGCCTGCACCTCGCAGGGCTGCGGCCATGACCATTCCCACGAGGGCGCGGGTCATCATCATCACCACTGAGCCTGACAGTCCGAGGTTAAGCACTCCACTCGCCTTATGCAGACGATTCTTGTTTCCGGGGCCGACACCGGGATCGGCAAGACGCGCGTCACCGCGGCGCTGGCGCGTGTGTTGGCGGCACGCGGCGGGCGCGTGCAGATCGTCAAGCCGGTGGAAAGCGGAGCGCGCGATGCGGCGCATCTGGGGGACGCCGAGAACGCGGCTGCGCTCGCCGGACTGCCTGCTTCGGTTGCGGTGACGCTGCGCCGGTACGCGGCGGCGATCAGCCCACTTGATGCGGCCGCAGCCGAAGGCGGCAGCTTGGCGTGGGATGAGGTGGTGGCGGATTATCGTCGGCTGCCAGACTGCGATTGGCGACTCGTTGAGGGCGCAGGCGGGTTGGCTGTGCCGCTTGAGGCGTGCGGGCGCGATTGGAGCGATTTCGCGCGGGCGATTGGTGCTGACGCCGTGGTACTGGTCGTCGCCGACCGGCTCGGCGCGATTAACCAGTCGCGTCTCGTGCTGGATTACGCCCGGTCGCGTGGCCTGCGTGCCGGCATTTGGTTAAATCAAGTCGGCGGTCCGCCACCGCCTGAAGTCGCCAACTCGACGCGGAAAACACTGGCCGCTCTAGGGCTGCCGGTCTGGGGCGAGTTGGCCTATGGAGCGGTTAACCCCTCGTCATTTTCGGCTGACGTATTGGCGGCCCCAGTACCCTTCGCATCACCGGTGAGTTTACCGTTGGCGGTTACATTGCCATCCGGAGCACTGGCCGAGCGGGTAGGGGAACGTCTGGCGGAGCGGACCCAGGCCGGGTTGCGGCGATCGCTGAAGGTGTATGCGGAAGACGCCGTCGTGTTGAATTTATCAAGTAACGACTACCTCGCGCTCGCCCATGATCCGGTGGTGGCGGCGGCGGCAGCACGCACGGCGTGGGACGAAGGCACATCGGCGGCCGCCTCGCCGCTGATCACGGGTTGGCGGCGCGCCCACGCCGAGTTGAGCGCGACCTTGTGCGATTGGCATGGGTTTGCCCAGGGGCTGATCTGGAGCAGCGGTTACGCGGCCAATGGCGGCGTTTTGGGGACGTTGCCCAAGCCTGGCGATCTGGTGCTGGCCGATCGCTTGATCCACCACAGCATGGTGGCGGGCATCCTGCGCAGCGGGGCGCGCCTACGCCGTTATCCGCATCTCGATCTCGCCGCGTTGGAGCGCGAACTGCTCGCCGCCGAACCGGGCCGTACCGTCTTTGTGGTGACGGAAAGCGTGTTCAGCATGGACGGCGATTACCCGGATCTGCGGGCGATCGCCGAGCTACGCCGTCGTCACGGGTTTTGCTGGATTCTCGACGAGGCGCACGCCCTCGGTTGGTACGGTGCGACGGGCGCGGGTTTGGCCGAAGAACAGGGCGTGGTGGCCGACGTCGATGTGCTGGTCGGCACCTGCGGCAAGACCCTGGCCTCGGGCGGTGCCTACACGCTGTTTCACCACGAGCTGTGGCGGGACGCGCTGATCAACGAAGCCGGTGAATTTATCTACTCCACGGCCTTGCCACCGCCCTCGGCTGCGGCGGCGCGGGCGGCGGTCGGGCGCGTGCGCGAATTGGCGGCCGCTGACCAAGCCGGGTGGAAACACGCGTCGCGGCGCCTGCGTGCGCGACTGCGCGGGGCGGGCTGGGACGCGCCCGAAGGCGACGCGCCCATCGTGCCCATTATGATTGGCGACGCGGGGCGGACGGTGGCGTTGGCCACGCACCTGCGGGCGGCGGGCATCGGGGTGGCGGCGGTGCGGCCGCCGACGGTTCCCGAAGGCACGAGCCGGTTGCGCCTGTCGTTGCAGCGCACGTTTAATGAGGCGGACGAAACGCGCTTGCTGGCGGCCTTGGCTGCCGGACGGGAGTTGTTGTGAGGATCGCCTGGATATTGGGCTGGGCAGTGCCGGAGGGCTGGTTCGCGCCGCTGGCGCAGGCGGCGTTTCCCGATGCCGAGCACCACTTTTTTGCGGCGGAGCCGAATTGGTTGGAGCAGCTTCGTGCGGGCGGACCGTGGGACGCGGTGGCGGGCTATTCGCTGGGCTCGCTGCTGCTGTTGCAGGAGGCCGAGGCGGTGGGGCAACTGACGCCGCGCGTCGTCTTGCTCGCGCCGGTGCTGGCGTTTGCGCAGGAGGAGGCCTTGGGCGGGAAAGTGCCGCGGACACAGGTTCGTTTTCTGGCGCGCTGGGTGCGGCGGGATCCGGGTGCGGCGTTGGCGGATTTTTATGCGCGCGCCGGGTTGCTGGGCTGTGAGACGGCGGGACTGCTCGTGTCCGCCGAGGGGTTACAGTGGGGTTTGGATAAACTCGCGCAGGACCGCTTTGACGCGCCGTGGCCGCAGGGTTGGACGGGTTATGTGGGTGCTGAGGATGCGCTGCTGGATGCGGCGCTGCTGGTGCGGATTCAGCCGGTGCTTAACGCGGTGACAGGTGCGAGTCATCACCCGCAGGCGCTTATGCACGCGTGGGCGCGTGATTGCCGATGAACGCCGAGTCCACCTCCCCCGCGCCGACCTCGCTCGCGCATGTGCGAGACAGTTTTGCCCGTGCTGCCGGTACCTACGCTGGCCACGCGGCGGTACAGGTGGCCATGGCCGAGTGGCTAGCGGAGTGGCTGCCGACAAATCGGAGCGGACAGGCGCTGGAGTTGGGCGCAGGCACGGGCGTGTTTACCCGGCGGCTTTTGCCCTGGACCGGCACGCTGACGGCCACCGATATGGCGGAAGCGATGTGCAACGAAGGCCGTGTTGCGTTGCCGCAGGTGGCGTGGCGGGTGATGCGCGCCGAGGCACCGGAGCGTGAGCCGGCGTGCGATTGGATTTTTAGCAGCAGCATGCTGCAATGGATGGAAGATCCCGAGGCGGTGTTCGCCGCCTGGCGCGAAGCTCTCAAGCCCGGCGGGCGGGTGCTCGCCGGTTTATTTGCCGAAGGCAGTTTGCCCGAACTACGGGCGCTGACCCCAGGGGCGAGCCCGTTGACATGGCGCACTCCGGCGGTGTGGGATGAAGCACTCGAACGCGGTGGGCTACGGCGTGTTCGCAGCGAGGCGAGCACGCGGGTGTTTTATCAAGAATCGGCGTTGGAGCTGTTGCGCAGCCTGCACGGGGTGGGCGCGGCTCCGGTGACGCAGTTTGCGCCAGGGCGGTTGCGGCGTGTGTTGCGCGAGTACGAGACGCGCCACCGCGACGAGCGCGGCGTGCCGGCGACCTGGGTGTTTTACCGCTTCGAGGCTGAGCGGATGGCTTGAATTCGTACCCGTTAACTCCGGGCCCAGTTGGCCTGTTTTTTCGACGTTGAATTCGCGTATAAGCGCGGACTGTTAACGGGGATCAGCGGCTAAGGGGTGCAAATGCAGTGCGAAAAACCCCTGTGCTTCGATGAGCCACCGGGGATTGCGGAAAATGTCGTGCGTCGTTTCCGCTAGTATTACCAACTGCGGAGGGTGCGCCGCCTTGGCTCTTAGCGCGTCGGCAAAAAGTTGCGCCTGCTCAGCTGGAACTACGTTGTCGCGGTCCCCGTGGACGAGCAGCAGGGGCGGAACGTTTCGAGTAATATATTGAAGCGGACTCGCGGCCCTTACCTGCGAGCGTTTGTCTTTAAGTGAGCCTGCGAATAAAGCCGCCAGCGCCTCTTGACGTTTTTTA
>JBILJE010000074.1:0-11844 GCA_044377395.1 Rariglobus sp.
CCCCCGTCCTCGGCCTCGACGGCATCGCAAGTCTGCTGCCGCTCCTCAGCGGTTTGCCGGCGTGGGCCATTGGCGGAGTTCAGCCCGCCGACTTGCCTGCCCTGCGCCGCGCCGGTCTGGCCGGCGTAGCCGTTTCGTCGTCCCTCTACGTTAACAACCAAGTCTCCGCCAACCATGCCGCCTTCCTCGACGCTTGGTCCGCGTCGTCCTGATCCGTATTCACCATGAAAACATCCCCCCTCGTCATCGCCGGTGTCACGCTCCGCTCCCGCCTTTTTCTCGGCACGGGAAAATACAGTTCTGGTGCGGTCATGGCCGCGAGCCTCGCCGCCTCGGGGGCCGAGCTTGTTACCATGGCGCTGCGCCGCGTTCGCACCGATGGCACGCCCGATGACATTATTGACCACCTGGATGCCGGGCAGTACCGGCTGTTGCCCAACACCTCGGGAGTTCGCAACGCCAAGGAGGCCATTCTTGCCGCCGAACTGGCGCGTGAAGCCCTCGGTACGAATTGGTTGAAGTTGGAAATTCACCCCGACCCAAAGTACCTCATGCCGGACGCGATCGAGACGCTGCTCGCCACGCGCGAGCTGGTGAAACGTGGCTTCGTGGTGCTGCCTTACGTTCACGCCGACCCGGTGCTGTGCAAACAGCTCGAAGAGGCCGGTGCCGCCGCCGTGATGCCGCTGGGGGCACCCATCGGCAGTAACCTCGGACTGGAGACGCGCGCGTTTTTGGAAATCATCATCGCCCAATCCCGCGTACCTGTGGTGATCGATGCGGGTCTGGGGACGCCCTCGCACGCCGCCGCCGCCCTGGAGATGGGGGCCGATGCCGTCCTGGTTAACACCGCGATCGCCGCTGCCACCGACCCGGTTGCGATGGGCTTAGCCTTTAAGCTCGCGGTGGAGGCGGGCCGTCTTGGTTACGAAGCCGGGCTGGCCGGTCGCTCGGCGAAAACCGCGCCCGACGCCCACGGCACCTCGCCGCTCACGTCGTTTTTGGCTTAGACTAGCTCGTAGCACGCAGTCCAACGGCCCAAGCCTGCCCCTTCGATCTACCCGCTACTTCATGCTCAAATGACCTTCGTCGACACCTGGAAACAACACGACTTCGCAGCCGTTGCCGCCTCCATCGCCACGCGTACCGCCGATGATGTGCGCCGCGCCCTAGCCAAGCAGGGCCGCGGGCTCAATCTCGACGACCTCGCCGCGCTGCTCTCACCCGCTGCCGCGCCGTTTCTTGAGGAGATGGCCGCCCTGAGCCATCGGCTGACCGTCGCCCGCTTTGGTCGCACGATGCAGCTTTATGCGCCGATGTACCTGACCAACGTCTGCGCGAACATCTGTAGCTACTGCGGTTTCAGCGCGCAAAACCGCATCCCTCGCAAGGCCCTCGATGACGCCGAGATTCTCGCCGATGGCAAAGCGGTCGCGGCCTACGGGTTTGATCACCTCCTGCTCGTGACCGGCGAATCGTCCCGCTACGGCTTCGACTACTTACAAAACGCCTTCCGGCTGCTGCGTCCCCATTTCTCCAGTCTTTCCATGGAGGTTCAGCCGTTGGAAGAAGTCGAATATGCAGCGCTCACCGCCGAAGGCCTGAGCGCGGTGTTGGTCTATCAGGAAACCTACGACCCTGCGGCCTACCCGAAGCATCACCTCAAGGGGCCGAAGGCGGACATGGCTTATCGCCTCGATACGCCTGACCGGCTTGGCCGTGCCGGCGTTAAAAAAATCGGGCTAGGTGCTCTCTATGGACTTTCCGATTGGCGTGCCGAATCCTGGTTTTTGGGCCTTCACCTGCAGTACATGGAGAAACACTATTGGCGCACCCGCTACAGCCTGTCGTTTCCCCGTTTGCGTCCGCACGAGGGTAACGAGATTCCGGTTACGCCGTTCAATGAACGGGAACTTGTCCAGGCGGCCTGCGCCTTCCGTCTCTTTAGCCAAGAGGTCGAGTTGTCGCTTTCTACCCGTGAAAGCCCTCATTTCCGCAACCACGCCTACCAACTCGGCTTCACCTCCATGAGCGCGGGTTCCCGTACCAATCCGGGTGGCTACGCGAGTGAACCGGAATCGTTGGAACAGTTTGTCATCAACGACGACCGGCCCCCAGCCGAAGTCGCTGCTTTCCTTAAATCAGTCGGCTACGAGCCCGTTTGGAAGGACTGGGATGCCAGCTACGACGGGGCGAGCGCGCCCACCGTTGTGACTGCCAATTGACCGAGGTAAGCGCTTAAAATCCGTCCGATGTCCTTCACCACCGACGAACTCGCCCGCTATCAACGCCACCTGTCGCTGGCAGGCTTCGGCCCCGTGGCGCAGGCCTCGCTGCAGCGCAGCCGCGTGCTGGTGATCGGCGCGGGTGGACTCGGTTGCCCGATCCTGCTCTACCTCGCCGCCGCCGGGATAGGGCAACTCACGATCATCGATGCCGACACGGTCGACGTCTCCAATCTTCAGCGACAGATTTTGTTTACGACCGCCGACGCCGGACAGCCCAAGGCCGAGGTGGCCGCACAGCGCCTGCGCGCACTCAATCCCTGCATCTCGATCACCCCCCATGTTGCCCGCCTCAATCGGGCCAACGCGCTTGAGCTGATCCGCGCCCACGACCTGGTCGTGGACGGGTCGGATAATTTTGCGACCCGCTACTTGGTTAACGATGCCTGTGTGCTCGCAGAGCGGCCGTTGGTTTACGGGGCGATTCAAGGATTCGAGGGCCAAGCCAGCGTGTTTAATTACAAAAACGGGCCGACTTACCGCTGCCTTTTCCCTGAGCCCCCCGCGCCGGGCACGGTTCCCAATTGTTCAGAGGCGGGCGTACTCGGCGTGTTACCTGGCCTCATCGGTACCGTGCAGGCCACGGAAGCGATCAAGATTCTCACTGGTATCGGTGAACCGCTCTCGGGCCGCCTACTGCTGTGGAATTCGCTCACTATGACCTCGCGCACGCTGCGTTTCTCCGCCGACCCGTCCAGTCGGGCTATCACGGGTTTACCGCCTGAAGGCTATGGGGAAACCTGTGCGATCCAGCGGGCGCCTGCGGTCAACATCGACGAAGTGTCCCTCGCCGAGTTTCATGCCGAACATCGCGGCGTGGTCATCGGTGATGCTTCATTGTTACAACTTATTGACGTACGCGAAGACTGGGAGCGGTCGCTCGGGGCGATTGAACCCTCGGTCCATGTGCCGCTGGGCCTTCTGGGCACGGAGGGGGCTCGCGCAGTGCTCGCGGCGCTAGATCCCAGTCGACCAACGGTAGTGTTTTGTGCCGGTGGCGTTCGCAGCCTGAAGGCGCTCGTAGCGCTGCGCTCGGTCCATCAATTCACTGCGCTTCGCAGTTTGCAGGGCGGCTATAAGGCATGGGTTACCTCCAGCTGCGGCTGATTCTAAATAGCGATCAACTCAGACTATCTTGTACGCGATAGTGGCCCGTTTGTTGGCGGTCAAAAAGGTCGCGTCAAAATCGCTTGGACCGGCTTGCCTCGGACGACACGGAGGTCGTCCCTCCGACTGAGGGAGCGTCCGACCTACATGTGGACTGGAGCAGGTTTATTGGCCGGTAAGCCAGTGCCTGCACAGATTCGGAATTCCGTTTCGGGTAGTCTTTAGACCCCGGAGAAGGCGGTGAAGCCGCCGTCCACCACGAGAGTGGTGCCGGTGACGAAGACGGAGGCGTCAGAGAGCAGGTAATGCAGGGCACCGTGCAGCTCGTCGGCTTGACCGAAGCGGCCAAAAGGCGTGTTGCGGCAGATGGTTTCACCGCGGGCGGTGAGACTGCCGTCCTCTTGGGTAAGGAGGCGGCGGTTTTGCTCGCCGAGGAAGAAACCGGGCATGACGGCGTTGACGCGGATGCCGCCCTTGGAGCGTTGAGCGAGGTCAACGGCGAGCCAGCGCGTGAAGTTTTCCACTGCGGCTTTGGCTGCGCCGTAACCGACGACGCGCGTCAGTGCCCGGTCGGCGGATACCGAGGAGAAGTTGAGTACAATACCTTTGCCTTGAGCGAGCAGCGGCTGGCCAAAAACCAAGGTGGGCAGCACGGTGCCGTGGAGGTTGAGGTCCACGACTTGTTCAAACGCCTCGAAGTTAAGGTCGAAAAAGGATTTTTCAGGGGTGATCGTGGCGCCGGGTTGGTTGCCGCCGGCTCCATTGATCAGGGCGTCGATGCGTCCCCATTTGGCGAGGACATCGGCGCGCGCTTGCTCCAGGGCCGGGCGGTCTGTGACGTCGGCTACTAGACCGATTACTTGTGCCTGAGGATGAGCGGCACGCACGCGAGCCAGTGCGGCATCGAGTTTGTCGCGGGTGCGGCCGAGGTAGGCTACACGCGCTCCTTGGCCCGCCAGGTAATCAGCGGCCGAGCCGGTGAGTGAACCGGTGGCACCGGTGACAATAATAACGCGGTCTTTTAGGTCGAAGAGGGCCATGGAGCGGGAGGGGCGATGGTGATTTTTAGGCGGCGGCAGCGGCGAGGGCTTCCTGCGTGGTGCGAGTGATTAGCGCCCAGTTCGACTCAGCGATCATTTTTTGCGTGGCCAGCCAACTGCCGCCCACGGTGATGACCTCGGGGATCGCGAGGTAGGTGCGGAAGTTCTGCAGGCTGATGCCTCCGGTGGGGCAGATTTCGAGGTTATAGGCCTTGAACGGGGCGAGCATGGATTTGAGGGCAGGCGCGCCACCGGCGTTTTCTGCGGGGAAAAACTTGAGTGAACGGCAACCGAGTTGGGCGGCACGGCCAATCTCCGTGGGCGTCATGACGCCGGGCATGTAGGGAACGCGGGCGTCGGCAAAAAGTTTAACGATTGCCTCGTCGAGGCCTGGGGCGAGGCCGTACTGGGCACCGGCGTCGATGGCGGCGCGGGCTTGGTCGGGGGTCAGCAAGGTGCCGGCACCGATGAGCATCTCGGGCAGTGCAGTGCGGATGGCGCGGATCGCGTCAGCTGCGGCGGCGGTGCGGAAGGTGACTTCGAGTTGGCGCAGGCCGCCGGCAAGGAACGCCTCGGCAAGAGGCACGGCTTGGCGGGCATCGTCGATGACGATGACGGGGAGAATGGGCTGGGGGATGAGAGCGCGGAGTGACATGGAAAAAGGACTAGGAGACGAAGAGGGCTAACTGGGTCTAAGTAAAAAGGAGCGACGGCGGTGAGGCCGTCGCTCCGAAGCGGAATTTTTTTAGCGAACGACGCGTGCGCCGCCGCCAGCGAAGGTTTTTTCGACTTCCTTGCGGGTGGCCATCGAAGTGTCACCCGGGGTAGTGGAGGCGAGGGCACCGTGGGCGGCGCCGTATTCGACGGCCTTTTGGGCGTCGTTGAATTCGAGGAAACCGAATTGCAGGCCGCTGGCGAAGCTGTCGCCGCCGCCAACGCGGTCCATGATTTCAAGCTCGGGGTACTTGCGGCTCTCGTGGAATTTACCGTCGTGCCAGAGGATGGCGGACCAGTCGTTTTTGGTGGCAGTGATGACGTGGCGAAGGGTGGTGGCGGCGACCTTGAAGTTGGGGAACTCCTTTACCGCCGTCTCGATCATAGCTTTGAAGGCGTCGGTCTCGATGTGCTTGAGGTCCTCGGCGCCCTTGACCGCGAAGCCGAGGGAAGCGGTGAAGTCTTCCTCGTTGCCGATCATTACATCGACATATTGGGCGATCTCGCGGTTAACAGCCTGGGCTTTCTTGAGGCCGCCGATGGTCTTCCACAGCGACGGACGGTAGTTGAGATCGTAGGACACGATAACGCCGTGTTTTTTGGCGGCTTTGACCGCTTCAATCGTGACGGCGGCGGTGGATTCGGAGAGCGCCGCAAAAATGCCGCCGGTGTGGAACCAGCGGGCGCCGAGTTTGCCGAAAATGTGGTCCCAGTCGAATTCGCCGGGCTTGATTTGGGAGGCGGCGGTGTTGCCACGGTCAGGCACGCCAACGGCGCCGCGAATGCCGAAGCCGCGCTCGGTGAAGTTCAGCCCGTTGCGCACGGTGCGACCGATGCCGTCATCCTCGCGCCATTTAATGAAGTCGGTGGAGACGCCGCCCTGCATGATAAAGTCTTCGACAAGGTGGCCGACCTCGTTGTCAACGAAGGCGGTGCAGACGGCGGTTTTAAGGCCGAAGCATTTGCGCAGGCCGCGCGAGGTGTTGTATTCGCCGCCGCCTTCCCAGGCCTTGAAGGAGCGCGCGGTGCGGACGCGGCCCTCGCCTGGGTCGAGGCGAAGCATGACTTCGCCCAGGGAAATTTGGTCAAAAACAGTGGAGCCGGCGGGTTTGATCGTGAGTGACATGGGTAAGAGGAAGGGTTGAAAACGAACTGGCGGACGATGGCCGAGATCTTGGGTGGGGGGCAATTTGCGGGTTGCCTAACGCGTTAGGTTTTGCTGGCGTAGGCCGATGAATAAACGTGGTCCGGTGACGATACGGGGGGTTGCGGCCAAAGTAGGCTTATCGACGTACACGGTGTCGTTGGCGCTGCGTGGAGACCGGCGGGTGCCGGCGGAGACTCAGGCGCGGGTGAAGGCGGCGGCGGAGGTTTTGGGCTATCGGGCCAATCCGCTGGTTTCGGCCAACATGGAGCGAGTGCGGCGCAGTCGCTGGATGAAAGGAACCGGGGCAACGATTGGGTTGGTTTACGAATCAAGGGAGAACGGGGCGCTGTGGCGCACGGATGCGGATCTCATCGCGGGCGTGCGGCGTAAGGCGGAGGAGTTGGGTTTTGGCTGCGACGAGTTTGATTTGGGTGAGGCACGGTACTGGACTGAAACGGTGTTGGCGCGCGCGGTGTTGGCGCGTGGAATTAGTGGCTTGGTGATCGCGCCGTTCCGGCAGGGCGGCCGATCCAGGCTGGCGTTGGACTACGCGAAATTAGCGGTGGTGGCGTGCGGTTACTCGGTGACCGATCCGCTGAATCTGACGCGGGTGTCGCCGGATCATTATAACAACTGCGGGGGCGCGCTGGCGGAGTTGTATGCAGCGGGCTATCGGAGAGTGGGGCTGGTGTTGCCTGCGACGATGCAGCGGCGTTCGAACTATTTGTGGCACGCGCGGTACCTGCAATTTGTGTGGTCGCAGGCGATGCCGGTGTTGCCGCTGCTGGAAACATCCGTGGATCGGGGGTATTCGCTGGAGGCGTTTCGGGCGTGGTACATTGCGAATCGCCCTGAGGTGATTTTGACGGTGGACGAGGAGGTCGAGCGCTTGTTCACGAAGGCCGGGCTAAAAGTGCCCGAGGAGGTGGCGTGGGCGGTACTCGACTGGAGTGCACATTATTTCGGCGGGCGGGTCGCCGGGATGGATCAGTGCATGGGGCGACTGGGCGAGGCGGCGGCGGAACTGGTGGCGCGTAAATTGTGGGCCAATCAATTCGGCTTGCAGGACTTGCCTCAGACCACCGAGTTGCGCGGGGTTTGGCGGTCTGGAGAGAGCGCGCCGAGCCGCGTGGATGCCCCTGCCCAACGGGAAGGCGTCCAGTCCGACATCCTCTCATAGTGGGTGGCTGCAGGGGGGTTAACCCACGGTGAACGCCTACCCCGTTTTAGGGTTGTCGGCTAAGTTCGGCGTAACCTTCAGTGACCGTTCGACGCAATTGATCTTACTCCCTGCCGAGGCACAAAAAGGTGTAGCGCCAGTTTGCGTCGTGGCTTTCACGGCGTGAGAACTCGCGGGGGAATTGCCCGCGCCATTCGGGGAAAAACGTGTCGCCGCCCTCGATGTGGGCATGGACGAGCGTGAGGTGGAGGAACTCGCCAAGCGCCAGCCCCTCCTCGTAGACGCGTTGCCCGCCGCACAGGTAGATGTCGCCGCGCAGGGATTGGGCCTGCGCAATGGCCTCGGCCAAGCTGGTGGCGCCGTGAACCAAGGGCGGCAGCGACTGGGGCTCATGGCTGAGCACCACGACGTCCCGCGAGTTCACGCAACTGGGCCATTCGGCAAAACAGCGCGCCCCCATGATGACGGTCTGGCAGCGGGTTTTTCTCTGAAAAAAGCGGGTGTCCTCGGGAATCGACCAGGGCAGGCCGCCGTTGCGCCCGATGACGCGGTTCTCGGCGCAGGCGACGATGAGGTGGATGGTCTTGGGCATGGAACGTCTGTGGGCCCAAGAGAAAGCCAGCGGGGGCGGGGAGGCTGCGAGCAGTTTTTTAATTGGCCGCGACCGAGTTTATACCCATTCGCGTTCAAGAGGAGGCGAATAGCCAGATTGCATGCGCCTGGACGGGGAGGGACGACCTCCGTGTCGTCCGGAAGTCCACACTGAGGTGGACCCTCCCTCGATCACCTCCGCAATTACACATAGCCTCAGTTTGATCGCAAAAACGCGCTTAGCGCAGCGGAACCACGGCGCGGATGGTGGTGCCGATCCCTGCGGTGGACGTCACCGTGAAGCGCCCGCCGACCATCTCCACGCGTTCTCGCATGCTGCTCAATCCGAATCGTTTAATCCAATCCTTGGAGGTGATTTTTTGCACGTCGAAGGCGATGCCGTCATCGGCAATCACCAGTGTGACCTGGCCGCCTGCCTTGGCCACGGCGATGCGAACCTGGTGGGACTGCGCATGGCGGACGATGTTGGTCAGTGATTCTTGGGCAACGCGGTAGAGCACGGTGCGCCGATCGCTGTCCAATTCAGTCAAATCGCAGTCGGCCGTGAATGCGATGCTCAGTCCGTTCTGCTTGGGGAAGTCATCGAGGTAGGAGCGCAGCGCCGGGATTAAGCCGAGTTCGTCGAGCATGGCCGGACGCAGTTCACGGGCGAAGTTGTGCAGCACGTGCACGGATTTGGTGACCAGTTTGTAAACCGGCGCGAGAGCCTCGGGGATGATCTTGGGTTCGATCGCGGCCTTCTTGGCAAAGGTGGCCAGTTGCACGTTGATGCCTACGAGCAATTGACTGATGCCGTCGTGTAATTCGGTACTGATCTCCTTTCGCTGCAGCTCCTGCATTCGGATGAACTTGTGGGAGAGTTGCCGGAGTTTTTCCTGAAGCAGACGTGCATCCTCCAAGTGTTTTTGGGCCATTCGCTCGCTCTTGGTCAGGGCCTTTTCGACTGCTTTGCGCCGTACGATCTCCTGCTTGAGTTGGGCGTTTGCGGCGGTGACCCGATCGAGCTGCTGCGTGGCCTGTTGGGCGCGGAGGCGTTCGGTGACATTGTTGAAAAAACAAACCACGCCCATGTCGCCACAGGGCAGGGTAACGCGCTGGATTTGCCACTCGTAGACCTGCTTGCGGTGGTCAAAACAACGGTGGTGGGCCAAATCGGGCGAGTGGTAGGGCGCACCGGTTTTAAGCGTATGGCGGAAGCGCTCCAGCACGTTTTCGATGATCGGGTGCGCTTGCGGCCGTGACCAGACCTGGTGCATGACTTCCGCGAAGTCGCGGCCAATGAGTGGATGGGCCGCGCGGAAAACGGGTAACGCAGCGGGGTTGATCTGCTGGAGGCAAAAGGTGGCGCCGACCACAAATATGCCCAAAGGCGCCTGCGCGATGAGGGTGGAGAGTAACGCCTTGCTGTGGACGAGTGCCGCCTCCGCTCGTTTGCGTTCGGTGATGTCCACCACGACCACCTGGCAGTCCAGGCCGTTGGGCAGGCGCTTGGCCTTGATGTTGACCTGACGCGGCGGCTGGTCGACGGAGCCGTTCATCAGTTCGAAATCGGCTGAGCGTTTGGACGGGCCGTCGAACACCTGTTGGAAAAAGTCCTGAACGCTCGGTTGCAACACCGGGTTCACCAGCCGCAGGAAGGGTTGCCCGATCAGTTTGCTGCGCTCGATACCCACGAGCCCAGCACCGGTGATGTTGGCCTGTTTAATCAAGCCCTCGGTAGACAGCGTGAAATAACCCACCGGCGCGGAATCGTAGAGCGCGGTGTGTTTCTCAAGGTAGGATTCGGCCTCGGCTTTACTGCGTTTAAGCTCCTCGTTTTGCAGCTCCAGTTCGATTTGGTGAACTCGGAGCTCGTGGATCAATCGCTGCGTGTTGAGCGAGACGGTGGCCGTGGCAGTGGCGGGTACCTGCTGATTGGCCAACTGTTGCTGTGCCTCGCGCCGGAGCGCAGCGGCGTTTTTAGAATGCTGTTTAGGCTTTTTTATGGCTGGAAACTCCAAAGGCCGCAACACGGGGCGGCGAAGGGAGCTAATTCCGGTAAAACCCCGTCCACTGCGAGTGGCGTAGGCTTGATCCCGGTTAAGTCCCTTGGGTTGAGTTGCATCGGATGGATTTTTCGCGCGGATCGAATCAAAGTGGGCTGCTTTTGCAAGTCGCAGCATGTTAATTTGTTTCAGGCCGTAATTGGGTTCTTCAATACTTTTAGTGGGCAAAAGTGATGCACGTAATAATTCAGTTACCTGCAGTTTGGCGGCTTGCTCGCCGCAGACCGGCACGTGGTCATCATGCCGTTGGCACCCTGCAGCGCGTCGACGTGCATTTTGGGGGGGCAGAAGCACCTTCTCCGGTGGCGGTACTTTGCGGCGTTTTCGTAGGTCAACGAAGCGCAAAAAAAACTTTGAGGGGATGGAACTTTATCTGCGTAATACGACTCGTACTTCATCTCCCCCAATCAAAAAAACATGAAATCCATCCGTATCCTGCTTGCCTGCTCCCTAGCTGCCTTTGCCTCCGTTGCGCTGGTTCGCGCCGAAGGCCAATGTGGAAAGAAAGACGCCTCGGCTTGCGGCAGCTGCCCAGCTCAAAAGAAAGACGAAAAGAAATGCACGAAGGACGAAGGCTGCACCACGGGCCCCTGTGCCAAGCCCGAGAAAAAGGAAGCGCCCAAGACGACCTCCTGATTCGCCCATAGCGGGCATTGCCGGATTCAAACGACCGCACTTTATGTGCGGTCGTTTTTTTTGCGCTGTTTGGACTACGGTGCCCAAGCGGAAGGGGGTTCGGATGACTCTGAACAAACGCAGTCGAGGTGACTTCCCTGCGATTTATGTCGGAGTAGGCACTTTGGCTCGGCTCTGTGAGCCCCTACGAATGCTAAATTTAAGATCGGTTAACCCAGTAAAAAATGTCGCGAAACCAGATTGGGCGTCTGCGCTCGTTGCCCCAGCCGAGTCCACGCCCTTCATCGGTTTTTCGAAACCGCTCTGCACCCTTGATGCGCTTCGGATAACTTGAAACCCTGCCCAAGTTGTTCTCCACCTCGTCATGATCGAAGCGCGCCACCTGTCCAAAATCTTTCGCGACCGCAAACGCGGCGAGGTCCGGGCCGTCGATGACGTTTCCTTTACCTGCGAACCGGGGCGCATTTACGGCCTGCTCGGTGCCAACGGCGCGGGCAAAACCACCACCTTGCGCCTGCTCGCCACCTTGCTCTCGCCCTCCAGCGGCACCGCGACGATCGCCGGTTGTGACGTCGTTGCCCACCCCGAACGGGTGCGCGCTCGGGTCGGCTTCCTCGCCGCCAGCACCGCCCTGTATGCACGCCTCACCGCGCGCGAAACCATCGCCTACTTCGGCCGCCTCCACGGCCTCAACGCCCCCCGCATCGCCGAGCGCACCGCTCAATTGTCCGCCGAACTCGGCATGGACGAGTTTCTCGACCGGCGCGTGGGGACTTTTTCCACCGGCATGAAGCAGAAAACCTCCATCGCGCGCACCCTCGTGCACGATCCCGACGTGCTCATTTTGGACGAGCCCACGCTCGGTCTCGATGTGATGGCCGCGCGCGGCATCGTGCGCTTTGTGCGCGAGTGCCGTGACCGGGGGAAAACGGTGATTTATTCCACGCACATCATGAGCGAAGTGGAAAAACTCTGCGACCGCGTGGGCATTATCCATGGCGGGCGCCTGCTCGCCGAGGGCACGCTGGGTGAGTTGCGCGAGCGTCACGGTGAACGGGACCTGGAGGAGATTTTTGTT
>JBILJE010000075.1:0-11828 GCA_044377395.1 Rariglobus sp.
AAGCTCGCCCACGTCAACCTCACGGTGACCGTGCTTAAGAACGACCCCACCCCGCTGCGCGATCTCTACGCGGCCGGCTTTCAATTCGTCAATCTGTACCAGGACACCAAGCCGTTCATGGCGATCCTGCGCCAAGCCGATGGCTGCGAAGAGGAGCCGGCGCTCGATCCCGTGCACGCCGAGCCCTCCTTGCTCAGCGCACCTTATCATCTGAACGAGTCCATCGGGGATCCCGCCCGCCTCGTCGAGACCGACAACCTCCGCATCCACAGCCAGGTCCGCCCCAACGCCGATGCGCACGCCAGCGCACGCTTGGCGGTGATCGATGTGAAACGGCCGGGACACCTGACCTACCGGCTCGACAACGGCGGAGAACCGTTTCCCGCCCCGCTCTCGCTGCGCTTGGATGGCCGCATCTCGCCCGGCCCGGGCAACCGAATCGAGGTGTTCGTCGGTCCCGACCTCGGCTCCCTGCGTTCGGTCGCCACCTTGACCGACCGCGACCTGCCCTGCCCCGACCATTGGGAACCGTATATGACGTCAAAAACCACGGTCGACCTAGGTAACACGATGGTGGGCCAGAACCAGACCTTGGTTCGCCTGGTTATGCATGCCGACGCAGCGCCGGATGCGGCATTCCTCATGGATTGCCACATCGGCAGCCAATGGCCGCAGCGCAGCGGCCACCTCGCGGGCAATCCGTTCACCAAACGCCACCAGCGCACCCTCGAGCTCTGGATTCAGGAACGCGCCGTGGCGGAGATCATGCTCGGACGTTTTCGGCGCGAGGGCGGCGGTGACGCCGCTATCCGGCAGGCACAGACCCTGATCGAGCAAGCCCGCTACCGCTCCGCCCAGACGTTCCTGAGCGGCGAGTTGTCCTCCCTGCTGCCCGCTCGTTTCGCGGTGCGCGGACACGGCCAGCTGGGGCGTTACCCCGTCACTGTCACCCTGCCCCGACCCGACGATGTCATCCAGTTCACCCTGCATGCCATCAGTCCGGACGCGGTCGAGTTTTCCGCCCGAAGCGAGCAAGGCGAGCAGCCCTTCACCGTATCGGTGCCCGCCTCCGAAGGCAGCAACTGGAGTATTAACCGCCTGCCTGACCAGCGCTATCGGCTCGCACGCGGCCAGCACGGCGCGCCCGTCCCGCTGGATGCCGGTCGCGCCACCGCCTCGCTCGTCGCGACCGCCCCCGACTTTACCCGTCCGCCTTTGCCGCGAACCTTTACCGCGCGCCTGGTCGATCTGTCCGCACAGACCCTCCGGGTCGACAGCCAGGACCTGGAGCTCCTCAACCATGAAGAAGCGCTCACCTTGCGCCGCGCCGCGACGGTGAACTTCACCCGCTCGGCCGAGCGGCGGGTCAAGCCGGGCGTGTCCGGCGAGTTTCCGCGCCCCCTGGATCGCGTCGAAATCACGCTCAACGCGCAGGACGAAGTCGTCGCCGTGCACGCGCTCTATGGACACGACTCCGGGGTAATCACACGCGTGACCGCCCCCTCGATTCTCCCCCCCTACAGCAACGGCTCGATCGAACTCGATCACGAACGGGTCTATACCTTCAGCTACGACACCCAACTCGATACGGTCGCGATGCACGGCCGGTATTGCGATTATGAGATTTCCGCGCTGACCACTGCGCTGAAGCCCGGCCAGCGTGTTACCGTGGACTACTCGCCGTATGCGGAAGGGGGCACCGACCGGCGCCTGATCCATATTACCCAACCGTATCGGGTGCTCTTCGAGCAGGATTACACGCAAGGCACCGACGAAACCTTCCGCGCCGCCGCCGTCTCCGTCGACGGACTCCATCTGCGTCCGCACAAGCCCGAACCGAACTATCTGCACGAGATCATCAAGCCACTGGTTCGCCCGGTGAAAGCCTTTGAACCCGGCTCGGTCGTGTACCGGGTGCGTTCGGACCAGCCCTTGAAAACCACCGTCGTGGAGTTTTCCGCCCGCGCTTTCGAGGATTCGACGGCGCTGAACTTCGCGGTCAGCCTCGACGGTCGGACCTGGACCGAGTGCAGCCGCTTCGACAATCGCTGGCTCAACAGCTATCCGCAGCCCGCACAGTTCGGACCATGGACAATGCCATGGAAGTTCGTCGACCTCTCCCCGCATGTCGCCGGCCAAACCGAGTTTTTCGTCAAACTCACCTTCCGCGTGAACTCCGCCGACGAACGGGCCTGCCTGAGCGCCCTGCGTGTGGTCACCGAGTAATACTCTTTATCAGTCAAACCGGGTCTTTAACGCAAAGTCGCAGAGGCGCAAAGAAAGCCTTCGCTCAAAACGAGTTGTCTCATACTTCGCGCCTTAGCGTCCTTGCGTTAAAAGTCCTGAATAGCTGTGTAATGGGTATAATCTCCGCTTCCACTCGTGCCGCGTTGCCCGCGGCGCCGGAACGCCTGATCGCCGAAGCCCTGCGCTTCGGCGACGCGGACGGCGAGCGCGCCGTGCAGGTCGAGGGCCTGAAGGTCGGCCCGCACAAGCCCGAGCCGAACTACCTGCACGACGTGGTCATGACCCTGCTGCGACCCACCGAGGCCTTCACGCCCGAGTCGGTGATTTACCGCATCGATAGCGATCGGCCGCTAAAGATGACCGTCGCCGAGTTCACGGCGCGCGCCTTCGAGGATTCGAGTCGTGTCGAGTTCTTCGTGAGCGACGACCGGAAGACCTGGGTGAAGTGCGGCCAGTTCGACAACCGCTGGCAGAACGCATACCCGCAAAGCATCGACAGCAAGGCGTGGAGAAACCCGCCGCAATTTGTCGACCTGAGTACGGCGGTCGCCGGCAAGCGCCGGTTCTACCTGAAGATGACCCTGCACGTGAATGCCGCCGACGAGCGCTACTGTGTCGGCTCGCTACGGGTGATCACTGAGGGCGCGGCCCCCTGAGCGTGGCCGCGCGACCGCGACGCGTGTTCCGCCGATATACGAATCAAAACAGTTAAATCCACCGAACACAGAAAGATGAACAAGCCCTGTTGCCATACGTTGCACTGCGTTACTGCGCTATTTTCACGACTTAGTTGCAAACCAACCAACAACAAGGCTGGTGCGGGCGGGGATTACAGAAAACGGCATGGCGTATTGGCTCGTTGGTGCGGGGAGAGGGGCCAGGACTCTCTCGGTTTGGACGCAAACGGTGAGCTAAAAAGCCTATGGCCGCTGCTCCGTGCCTTGCTCCTCGCGCCGCTGCCCGTCGCCCTAATCTTTGCGAGCTTCACAACGATCACGCAGACGACGGGGAACTGGTTCAGCTCCGTCTTGTTTGCTGGATTTGCTTACGTCTATACCTTGGCTTTTACCGGCATCTTGGGGGTTCCCGCTTTCCTCCTGCTCAAAAAAAAGGGGGTGAACAGCTTAGCTTGGGTGGCCTTAACCGGAGCAATCCTCCCTCCTTTGGTGGTTGGTGTGATCGCGCTGACGCTCAATGAGCCGTGGAAGTGGAATGGGGCAGCAGTCGCTCTTATCCTTTCGGGCTATGGCGCAATCACGGCGACAACTTTTCACTACGCGTACGCTTGGAGGCTAGGTGGGGCAGCACACAATTCCCAGCCGCCTTCCCCCGCCTCTCCGGAGGCGAAGTCATGAGTGCGGAGCAGAAACCCGAGCCTAGCCAAGCGACGCAGTCTAGACGATTCCCGGTCACGCTATCCTTGGGGTTAACTTATTCCTATCCTTTATATATGCTTATGAAAAAAATGCGGTTTTCACTACAACTACACACAGTTTTGCAGAAGCTTCAGTTACCTGCGGCCAAGTCGCACTTGTTAAGCCGTCACTCCCCCCTAGCCTGCGGATTCAAGCCGTCGTGCACTTTACGCGGTTGGCAGTGGGTGGTGCTGGTGCTCGGTTTTGCTTTTAACTCCTGCGCCATCGCCGAGGCCAGCGATGCCGCAGTCGACTTAGGACGCGCCGAGAGGCAATTTCGGGACTTTTACACCAATTTCCCGGACGCCTACGTAATGCGCGATTCTGGTGAGAAAGCGTTATCACCTGAGCAAGCAATGAGCTTCTCGGCTTCTCTGGGCGAAGACGGACGGTGGCCGGATATATACTACGATTCAACGGCGAAATCGTCTTGGCCACCATTCACACACTGGAGTCGGCTCCAAGCCATGGCGACAGCTAAGTCCCGTTCTGGCATTGATCCGGTCGAGCGCGCGAAGCTGATGAGCTCCATTCATCGTGCGATCTCGCACTGGATACAGCGAGATTATCAATGTAAGAACTGGTGGTATAATCAAATTGGGGTGCCCAAGGTTGTCGGTACAACCCTCCTGCTGCTCGGCGATGAGGCGACCCCCGAGGAGAGGCACTACGCCACGGCCGTATCATTGGCGCGCTATCGGATTGCTCAGACCGGCCAAAATAAAATCTGGCTGGCGATCAATACGGTTATGCGAGGCCTTCTTTTACGTGACGAGGCCTTGGTTGGCACCGGTGTTGGCGCGGTCTGGAGTGAACTCGAAATCACAACCAAGGAGGGGTTGCAGCCAGATTTCAGTTTTCACCAGCATGGAGCGCAGCAGCAGTTCGGCACTTACGGGTTGAGCTATGCGGTTTGCATGGCCCTGTGGGCACGGGTGTTCGATGGTACGCGCTGGCAGATGACTCCGCCCCAAAAGGAAGTGCTGCGTGGTTACCTTTTGGAAGGACACCGGTGGGTTTCGTGGAACGGCATTATGGACATAAGTGCCTGTGGCCGACAGCTCATGCCCGGATCCCAACACAACAAGGCCCGCATCATGACCTTGGTGATGCAACAGGCATTGGGCTTTGATCCCACGTATACTCCAGATTATCTATCCTTTATCTCGAACAACGCACGGGGCGAGCCGGACACGCTCATCGGTTTGAAGCATTTTTGGCGTTCTGACTACATGGTGATTCGTCGCCCGGACTTCATGGCATCGCTGAAAATGTCATCCCAACGCGTGGTCGGCACCGAATGCGTGAACCGCGAGAACCTCAGCGGTTACCACCTTGGTGACGGTGCGCTTTATCTTTACCGGCGAGGTGATGAATATGAGGACATTTTTCCACTTTGGAACTGGAGCCGTTTGCCGGGTGTTACCTGTGTGCAGGCTCCGCCGCCAGCTTTCCACGCCACGCAAGTGCCGAGCGAATTTGTGGGCGGTTTGTCCGATGGTGCCTCCGGCTTGGCGGCGCTTGACTATCGGCGTAAAGGGGTTGCGGCGCGCAAAGCCTGGTTCTTCTACCGTGACACGATTGTCTGCCTCGGGGCTGATATACGCGGCGATTCGCCTGCGGGTCTCGCCACCACAGTCAATCAGGCGCATTTACGCGGAGCGGTGACCGCGCATACGGGAGCTGGCAAAAAACTAGTCGCGCATGGGAATCAGACCTTCGATGGCGAGGTGGTGATCGAACACGATGGTTGGCGCTATACCATCGCCTCCGGGTCCCAGGTGAGGCTCGAAACCGGCCCGGTCTCCGGGCACTGGAATAAAGTTTACCAATCACCAGGCACCCCAAGCGACAAGGTGAATGGCTCCCTTTTTAGTCTTTGGATCGACCACGGCGTCCGAGCCGAGGGCTCGGGCTACGCGTACACGGTCTCGCTCGCGGAAAGTGATGCAGTGGATTCACCGCGCGTGCTTGCGAACTCGAGGGAGCTGCAAGCGGTCGCTTACCCCAATGGCCAAGTGGCCGTTGTTTACTGGCAAGCAGGCACGTTCGCCTTGCCCGATGGCACTCGCTTGAGCGTCAGCAATCCCTGCTTGGTGTTAATCGACAAAGCGACCGCGAGGGTCGTCGACCCGACCCAGCGACTACAACATATTACCCTCACCCGCAACGATGTACCACGTGAACTCTCCTTGCCGGTCGGTCCATCGGCGGGCTCTCCGGCAATCGTGCAATGGCGCTAAACTGATGACCGTTATCGAAAGTCAGGCATGAAGAAACCCGCTGCAGTTTTTCGACCTGAGCGCGGCGGTCGCCGGCAAAACCCGGTTCTACCTGAAGATGACCCTGCACGTAAACGCCGCCGATGAGCGCTACTATGTCGACGCCCTCCGCGTGATCACCGAGGGCGCCGCGCCCTGAGTCGTACCACTTTATACTAATCAGCAAATACCTCCCTAAGAATTATTAGCCTAATAATGCCACGCGCTTATGAGCGCGTTTTGGTTCCACTTTCTGACCGCCCCGCCTCTCACAGCCTGGGCGTGCCCCCCCCCCCCCCATGACTTTCGTTATACCACCCATGATCCTGACATCTGCGCTCCGCCTCTCTGCCTCGACGTTTGCCCTGCTGCTCGTGTTCGCCCCGCTCGTGCGGGCCAATCCCAACGTCACGGTCGTGGCGATTGATCCCCCGGACCGGCTCACCGGCACGGTGCTTGGTGACTGGAACGTCGCCGGCAACCTCGAAGGATGGACGACAAGCAACGTGAACGCCCTCGCTGTCGCCTCCGGCGCCCTGAAAGGCTCGGCCGCCGGTGCCGCTCCCCTCCTGCACCGCAACGGCCTGGTCAACGGTCCTGATCTTGATCTGGGCTTCAACGATTATCTGCAGATTCGCCTCAAGCTTCCGGCAGGGTCGACCGGGGAAGTTCGATTCTTCTATGGCACCTCGACCCGCCCCGGCTTCAATCATTCCCGTCGGTTTTCGATCCCGAGCTCGAGTCTGATCCGCGATGGGGCGTTTCACACCTACCGGCTCGACCTCGGCTTGGAGGTTTTTTGGCGCGACACCTTGCGTGACCTGCGCGTCGGCCCTATGGCGGCAGCGTCCGGGGAATTCGAAGTGGATTACATCGAAGTGGGCGATGTAGTCGGCAGCGCACCGACGGTGAACCTGAATCTAAATTTTAAGGAAGGTCTCCACACTGGCAACACCGAGCGGCTGGTCGGCAAACACGCCGTGGTCTGGTGGGATCCCGCCAACCCCGCCTTAACCCTGGTGCAAGCGCGCCGCGCCGTGCGCATGATGGAAGAAAGCTTCCAGGTGTTCTGCAAGAAGCTCGGCTACAACGAACCGTTCCGAGTACAAGATTCGACCACGACACCGCGCTACAAAGTGAACGCCATCACTTGGCACGGCGGCTTCTGGATGGGCGGCGATGACGAAAAGCGCGGCTACTTGAATGTGGACGAGTCCGGCCTAGGCGATGAGGGCCCGGGAAATCCGGTGCCGCACGAGTTTGCCCATGTCATCCAGATGCACCAGCCCGGTCGCATGGTCGGCGGTCATTGGGAAAGCCACGCCAACTACCTGCAATCCGCTCGTAATTTCCACTTCGCGGCGGTGATCCCGAACTTCGCAACGGGCATCAGCAACCTCAACGGCAACTCCAACTACCGCCCCGATCATAAACGGCACATCTACGCCGACCAACGCTATTATCTGGCGCTCGACGACTATGGGCCCGCGCTCGGCTTGGGATCCGATGTCACCGCCCGCGCCTGGCGCTTCGGGGAGCGTGATCGCACGCTGATCGAGAAACTCCAGGCCGTCGTGCCTCCGGGCAGCTCGGTCAAGGACGTGGCTGCGGGAGCGCTCAAATACTGGCCGATGCTCGATTTTGTCGAAAAAGAGAAACTGCGTCAGCAATACTGGGGCACGCCGGATAGCCGGGCGCGGTTCTTCTGGTCGCAGGGTTCCCAACTCCTCCCCCTGCCGGATCGCCCTGGCTGGTGGCGCGTCCCGCTGGAGCGCGCCCCGGACCTCTGGGCATACCAGATGCACGAACTCGCCGCCTCCCCGGGAGCGACAGTCACCGTGGAGGTGCGCGGCCTAGATCTGGTCGGCCCAGGGGAGGACTGGCGCTGGTGCCTCGCCGCGCTCTCTGCGGGCGACAACGTCCGCTACTCCCCTGTCTGGGCGCCGGGCGAACAACGCTTCACCCTCCAGTCGGGCGAGTCGAAGCTCTTCCTGATCGTCGCCGCCACGCCCGACCAACTCGCCATAGACCTCGAAAACCTAAGCAACTCCAGGCCCGTGGACAAACACCGGGACCGGCTGCGCTACGCCTATGAAGTGCGCCTGGTCGGCGCCACCCCCTCCACGCGACCTTACGAGGCCCCGCTGCCCGCCGAGGCCCGGCCGCATCCCAACGGGGGCGGCCTGGTCGGACCTCTCGCCACCGTCGCCGCCACCGCCTATGTTGGCCCCAACGCGCGGGTCCTCGACTCCGCCCAGGTGCTGGACTCCGCCCGCATCCTGGACCAAGCCGTAGTGCGGGGGGAAGCAGTGGTCGCCGGCTCGGCCGTGGTCAGCGGGCGGGCCCTGGTCGAGGGCAACGCCCGCGTCGAGGGTCAGGCCCGGGTGCGCGACCGCGCCAATCTCGTATACGGTGCCGTCGTGCGCGATCGCGCCTTGGTCGCAGGCTATACCGCGGTTGAAAACACCACGGTTCAGGACGATGCCGTAGTCCGCGGCTGCGCGTTTCCCCTTGCCGGGGGGGTCGTGGGCGGCACCGCCATCCTGGACCACGACTACTCCTGGCTCTCATCGGTCAGCGATGGTGCCCATTTCAGCCATGTGCCTTGGGGTGACTGGTGGGACACCTTTTACCCGCAGACCTTGCGCAAACCGCGCGGTCTGTTTGCCAGCTATCGCAGCGAGGAACCCGATGGCAATCTATGGTGGGACGAGTTCGGCGCCCTGCATGCCGTGCTGCGGGGCTCATTTGCCCGGCCCTTCGATTCGTTCTTCGGCTCGCCCGTCATGGAATTCAACGGCACCGGCGCGTACGCCGCGCTTGACCGCAGCCTTGTCGATACGCCCGCCATGTCCTTCGCCTGCTGGGTCAATCCCGCCAGCCAAGACTCGTCCGCCGCTCCCCTGCTCTTCCTCGGACACGGCGCTTCCAGCTTTATCCGACTGGAACGCTCCGCCAACGCCCGGGCCGTGCTCACCGTGCGCAACGGCACCACCACCCACTCCCTCACCAGCACCAGCCTGATGGGTAACGGCACGTGGCGCCATATCGCCTTTTCGCTGAGCGGCACCCACGCCCACCTCTACGTGGACGGCGTCCTTGAGGCCTCCACCGCCACCACCCTTGGTCCGCTCGACATGCTCGCACCCAACGACGAGCAGACACCCCAGGCCAATTACCTCGGACGGGACGCCGCCGGCGCGCTCTTCCGGGGACGCTTCGAGGACGTTCGCTTCTACAATGTCACGATCACTGCGGCCGAATTGCGCCAGGAAATCTCCCGCCGCGGCCACACCATTGCCCTGGCCGCCGCCGTCCCGGCGAACTTCGACGGCACGAGCACGCGCGCGGAAAGCGGGGCGCGCAACGGCCGCCAACGCACCCTCGCCGCCTGGGTCAAGCCACGCGCCTCCTCCGCCTCTTACCAGCCGATTTTCGACGCCGGTAACGAGTACGAAGGGGGCCGGGGTCCCGGCCTCGGTCTCGATGCCACCGGCAAGTGGGTGGCCAAGCTCGACGGGTTGCCCGAAGTCTGGTCCACCGGTGTCGCCGGGACGCTAAACAGCTGGCAGCACGTCGCCCTCTCCTTTAACGGCGGCACCGCCACGCTTCTGGTGAACGGCAAGCCGGTTGCCTCCCGCGCCTACCCGGGACCAGCGAGCGACGCCGAAGTCACCCACAAGGCCTTTCGCATCGGCTACGCGCACTCCAACGAGGCTCCCGACCGCCCCCACGTCTTCAATGGTGAACTCCTCCTGGTCCGGATACACGACCGCGCCCTCTCCGCCGACGAGCTGGTCTTAGACGCCGATCAGGACGGCGTTACCGACGGGACGGAAATCATCGTGGGCACCGATCCACTCAATCCAGCCAGCGCCCCGCCGCGCCAGCCGGTCTCCGGACTCGTGGCCACGGCGGCGGGCCAGCCCATCGCGGGCGCCCAGGTGGTTTTCTTGCCGGTTTCCGGGGACTTGGGGCCATGGCCCATCAGGGCCATTACGGATGAACAGGGTGCCTACCGCCAGCCGCTCATCAACGCCGTGTGGCGCGTGTACGCCGTCGCACCCGGCTTGAATCGCTCTGCCGAGCGGGAAGTCTTGGTGCAGAACGCTCCGAGGCTAGCCCAGGATTTTGCGCTCACCGCTTACGTCACGGTTTCCGGCCGCGTGACCCGCCATGGCGACGGCGCTCCGCTGCCTGGCGCCAGCATCACGTTCTCGCCCGAATCCGGTTTCGGCGAGAGCCTCACGATCACCGCCGACTCCACGGGGCGCTATTCGATCGCCCTGCCCGACGGTCTTTGGCGCGTCACGGCCGGCAGCACCGGGGTGCACGCCGCCGCACGACCGATCGACCTGCGCGGTCAACCCGTGAACAATATCGATTTCGCCCTCCGTGCCCAGGCGTTCCCACGCACCGCCGACCTGCTTTTCTCCGCTCTAGCAGAAAGCTTCCCTGGGCCGGCCGGCTCCTGGCCTGCATATCAACCGGCCGGCACGCTGTTCACGGCCATGGGCGCACCGACGGCTGAAACCATCGACGGCATACGCTGGGTGCGGACTCTCCTGGAGAGCGCCGATGGATTCCGCGTGGCCACCGTGGACACCCCCGTGCCGATCAACGGCGCGACGATCGTGGTGGCGGTCAGGCCGCGACGCATCGGCCATGACGCGCCGTGGACTTCAGTGGTGGACCTTTTCTATGACCGACTCTGCCTTTGCGTCGATAATCGGACCGGTACTGTTGGTGTCATTCGCAACGGCATGTGGTTCGCCAATCCCACCGGCCCCGTCCTCCCGGACGGTCAGAGCGCCGTACTCACCCTTGTGGCCCAGTCAACCGGGACGTTTCAGGTCTTCCTCAACGGCATTAAGCTTCTCGACGAAACCTCTACCAGCGATCTCACCGAGCTCGAGCCCGGGGTGGCCGGACCGTACGCCAACGCGTTTAACGTCGGCCGCAACGATCCGGACGGCTGGTCCGCTTTCAACGGACACATCGGGGATGTGCTGGTGTACAAAGTCGCCCTCTCGACCGCCGAGCGCCAGCAGGTCGAGGGCGACCTGATCGCGCGCTTCGTGCACACGAATCGGGTCGTTACTGCCAGCGCCGGGCGCGGCGGTGTGATCCACCCGCTCGGCACGGTGCCCGTTCTTCCCGGCTCGATCCAGACCTTCTCCATCGCCCCGGCTGAGGGCTATGTCGTCTCCGATGTGCGCGTCGATGGCATCTCCCAGGGCCCGCTGAGATCATTTACCTTCACCGCTCTCGCCGCCAACCGCACGATCGAAGCCACCTTTGCGCTCTCTCCATTCCGGCAATGGTGCGAGCGCAACTTCGGCACCTCTGCGGGCACTCCGTCGATCGCCGGCGACGTTGCCGACCCCGACACAGACGGCATCCCTAATCTGTTGGAGTACGCCCTGAATGGAGACCCGCTGGCCCCCTCCCCAGGAATTCTTCCCCAGCTGACCAGCGAGACCGACGGACTCGTCCTGCGCTTTAGCCGCATACCAGAGCACGGGGATCTCCGCCTCACCGTGCAAGCCAGCACCTCGCTCCACGGCGCTTGGATCGACATCGCGACCAGCCAGGGCGGCTTGCCGTTCGTCGCTGTGCAGACCGGTATCACCGTCAGCGAATCGGTCGGCGGCGCGACGCGTGGGGTCATACTACGCGACACAAGGGAGCCCGAACCCTCCGGACGACGCTTTTATCGCGTAAGCGCGTCCCGGCAGTGAGGCGAGCGACTCCCGGCAACGTTGCACCCTCACCGGGGAGGGGCTCCGGCCGCACCGACCAGGCCATACCCCAGGGTCTTTTTTTTTAGCGAGGAGGGTTTGATGCAAGGGAGAGACAGCGAGAGGGATTGGAGTGGAGAGTTTCGATGATGGACGGAGTCGAG
>JBILJE010000314.1:0-3430 GCA_044377395.1 Rariglobus sp.
ATTTCCCCCACAGGTTAATGGTGAAATTACTGACCACGCCCTGGGCGTTGAGCAGCGGGAAAATCACGATGAAAAACAGCGCAATCACCCCGACGGCGATCAGTTCGATTTTATGGCGTTTGGACAAGGAAGGCATGCGGGCAAAATGGGGGAGCGATAAGGCGTGTGTTTAGGAGAGTAGCGCAGACTTCCAGTCTGCTTGGTTGTATCGGATTTACGGATCTGAGCAGACTGGAAGTCTGCGCTACTTTTCAGTCATCGAGATTGCGGCTGCGGGTGACGAATAGGCCGGAGGGGCGCCATTGCAGGAACAGGATGATCGCCCCGAGCACGAGTATCTTGCCCAAGACCGGATTGAGCAGGATCTGCTGGAGCGACTGGTCCACCAGACCGATGCCAAGCGCACTGTAGATCGTGCCGGCCAAGTTACCGACGCCACCGACCACCACGGTCATGAAGCAGTCGACGATGTAGTTCTGGCCGAGCGACGGACCGACGTTACCGATCTGGCTGATGAACGCGCCAGCCAGCCCCGCAAGCCCGCTGCCCAACCCGAAAGTAAGCATGTTAACCCGCTCGGTGCGCACGCCCATACACGAGGCCATGGCGCGGTTTTGCATGACCGAGCGGATCAACAAACCGAGCGGCGTCTTGGTCAAAATCAGGCCCACGCCGAAGACGATCAGGCCGGCGAAAACGATAACGAACACGCGGTTCCAGCCGAAGATGATGTCGTTGACCGTCCAGTTTCCGCTCAGATAACTCGGGCTACTCACCTGCACGTTGTTGGAGCCGAACATCAGTTTTAAGCCCTGCTGCAGGAGCAGTGACACGCCCCAGGTGGCGAGCAGGCTTTCCAGCGGACGACGATAAAGGAAGCGGATAATGCTCCGCTCAAGTCCGATGCCGACCAGCGCCGCCGCGACAAAACTCAGCGGCAGGGCGAACAGGAAATACGACTGATACAGCGCGCCAGTGGTGTGCATTCCGGGGATCGCCAGGCTGAAGCCGAAGAACGGCAAGGTGACGCCGGTGCCGAAAATATTTTCGACCACGTAGGTCGTGTACGCGCCCACCGCGATCATTTCGCCGTGCGCCATATTGATCACACCCATCAAACCGAAGGTGATCGCCAGCCCGATCGCCACGATCAGCAGGATGCTCCCCAAGCTAAGGCCGCGAAACAGCGTGCCGACGAAGTTAACGTTGGATTTGTGGTTATCGATCGCCTTCAGCGCGGATTTTGCAGCCTCCGCCACCGCTTTATCCCCCGCTGACTCGGCCTCGCGCATCGCGGTGCGAATCAGGTCGTAGCTGGAAAGTGAATGCAGCGTCTTGAGCTCCGCCAACACCGCGAGTTTGGCCTCGCTGCCGGGTTCCTTGAGGCGGGTCACCGCAATCGCCTCGCGCAACGCACGCAACACCTCGGGGTCGGCTTCCAGCTTCAGACGTTTTTTCAACGCGGGCAGCTGCGTCAAATCCTGGCCGAAGCCGATGGTTTGAACCGCCTGCAGGCGCTTTTTGCGGTCGGGCGAGGTGACCTCCAACAGGTCGACGACGGCCTTCATGGCGCGGCGCAAGGCGGAGGTGTGCTCCACGCCGTTGAGGTCGGCAGCGACTAGGCGCAGCGGCTTGCCGGCGGCATCCAGGAGCGGCGCATCGGTGTCGACGCGCAGGGCGGCACGGGCTTCGTCGGCGTCTTTGTCCCCGACCAGGAGAACGGGAATGCGGGCGGCGCCCGTAGTGGGCTCGTAGAGGAAAAGCACATCCTCGCGCCAGGCCTTGAGCACGGGCTCGATCGCCGGGTCGGCTTCGCCGGCGAGCGAGGCGATCAACTCGATTTTGCGCGCATCGGTTTCGGCGAGCATGGCCTCGACAAGGGTGTCGCGAACGGTAGGCGCCGCCTGGACTGTGACGGCGGCCAGCACGGCGAAAACCAAGGGAAATAGGAAGTGGGTGAAAATGCGCACGGTTACGGGAAAGTGAAAAAAGAGGCGGGCAAAAAAAGAGCGGCTCCCCTGAAGGAGCCGCTCCTCCCGCATGAACGGGACTATTAGCAAGGCCTGTGCCGAAGTGGCCGCAGGCGCAGCGTAAGTGTTGGGCTTATTGAGCTTTGAACTTACCGAGCAACCAGGGCTCGCCGTAAACGTCTTTGAACTCCTTGAGGATCTTGAACTGGCCGTCGGCTTTGCTCTCACCGATGAACACATTCTTGGTCATGTGCATGTTGGACTGGCTGGTGACTTTACCGCCGGGACCGTCGAAGGACAGGCCGGACTTGAGGGCGGTACGGACCGCGTCGACATCGAAGGAACCAGCCTTTTCAACAGCGGCTTTCCACAGGTAAACACCGTTGTAGCTGAGCACCATCGGCGAGCAGGTCACGCGACCTTCTTTGACGATGCCGGGGACCGTGGTGGTCTTGAGCCAAGCCTTGAAGTTTTTCACGAAGGCCTTGTTGGCGTCGCTCTTGACCGACTGGAAGTAGGTCCAGCAGCCGAGCTGGCCGACCAATTGTTTGGCGGGCAGACCGCGGAACTCATCCTCGGAGATCGAGAAGGAAACGACGGGGGCGGTTTCAGCGGTCAGACCGGCAGCGGCGTATTCTTTGAAGAAGGGCACGTTGGTGTCACCGTTGAGGGTGGAGACCACGGCGGCCTTGCCACCGGCGGAGAACTGCTTGATTTCGGAAACGATCTGCTGGTAGTCGGTGTGGCCGAAGGGCGTGTACTTACCGGCGGAGATGATCTTGCCGGAAGCGTCCTTTTTGAAACCGCCGCCGATGTTCTCGATCGGGACCTTCTTGCTGAGGAGATACTCCAGCAGCACGAGGTTGGTGGTTTGTGGATACACGTAGTCGGTGCCGATCAGGTAGAACTTGGTGTAGCCCTGCTCGAGGAGATAATCGATGGCGGGAGTAGCCTGTTGGTTAACGGCCTCGGCGGTGTAGAACACGTTTTTCGACTCTTCCTGGCCCTCGTATTGCACGGGGTAGAAGAGGAGACCGTTGTTCTTTTCGTAGACCGGGAGGACGGACTTGCGGGACACGGAGGTCCAGCAGCCGAAGGTCACGGCGACCTTGTCTTCCTCGAGGAGTTGCTTGGCCTTTTCGGCGAACAGCGGCCAGTTGGAGGCGCCGTCGACGACGACCGGCTCGATCTTTTTGCCGAGAACGCCGCCCTTGGCGTTGATCTCGTCAAAAGTGAAGAGGAGCACGTCGCGCAGCGAGGTTTCGCTGATCGCCATCGTGCCGGAGAGGGAGTGGAGAACGCCGACCTTGACCGTATCAGCCGCGTGGAGAGAAGAGGCCAGAGAGCCCAGCGCCAGAGCGCCCGCGGTTACCAACTGTTTAACTTTGAGCATGTTTTTTTACTATTTGGGTTACGATATGCCTGCCGACGCCACTGCGGCGTCAACGAAGCGATCCTCA
>JBILJE010000315.1:0-3416 GCA_044377395.1 Rariglobus sp.
TCATCGGTAGCAATTCCTTTTCGGGGGCCAGCTTCGCCCGCCACTGTCTGGCAGAGGGCCTCGAGGTTCTTGGCCTGAGCCGCTCGCACGAGCCGTCGGCCAGTTTCCTGCCCTACCGCTGGTTGCCCACCGAGGCGCAGGCGCGGTGGCGCTTCGTGCAGGCCGACCTCAACCAGGATCCTGAGCGACTGATGGCCGCCCTCGATGCGTTCGCCCCGTCGATGGTGGTGAATTTTGCTGCTCAGGGCATGGTCGCCCAGAGCTGGCTCAATCCCGAGCACTGGTACCAGACCAACGTCATGGCCAACCTCCGACTGCACGAGGCGCTGCGCCGCCGCACCTGGCTCAAAAAATACGTGCACGTTGGCACCCCCGAAGTGTACGGCACGACCTCCGGCGTCATCACCGAAAACGCCCCCTTTAACCCGAGCACGCCCTACGCCGCCTCGCGCGCCGCCTGCGACCTGCACCTGCGCACCTTTTTTGCCAACTACGGTTTCCCCGTCGTCTGGACCCGCGCCGCCAACGTCTACGGTGCCGGCCAACAGCTCTACCGCATCATCCCGCGCACGCTGCTTTCAATCAAACTGGGCCAGCGCCTCCCGCTCCATGGCGGCGGCCACTCGGTGCGTTCCTTTATCCACATCGACGACGTGGCCCGCGCCACCCTCGCCATCGCCCGCAACGCGCCCGCCGGCGAGTGTTACCACCTTTCGACCGACCGCTTCATCAGTATCCGCGATTTGGTTAAAACCCTCTGTGCCCTCCTCGGCGCCGACTTCGACCGCGTGGTGGAAATCGTCGATGACCGTCCTGGCAAAGACGCCGCTTACACCCTCGACAGCACCAAGGCCCGCCAATCCCTCGGCTGGACTCCGACCGTCTCGCTCGAAGACGGCCTGCGCGAGACGGTCTCCTGGGTGGCCGCCCACTTTGAAACGCTGCGCACGCAGCCCCTCGACTACATCCACAAGCCCTGAGGCTTTGTTTTCCTCCTGACGCCTCCAGTTAACCCCTGACGCGCTTCCAGCCGCTCCCCGCCATGGCCAACGAAAAAATCATCCCCTTCGCGCAAGCCGCGACTCTCTGCGCCGATCTTCGCGCTGCGGGCAAAACCGTCGTCCACTGCCATGGCACCTTCGACATGATTCACCCCGGCCACATCGTGCACTTCGAGGAGGCGCGCGACCTCGGTGACGTCCTCGTGGTCACGATCACCGGCGAAGAGCATGTTAATAAAGGCCCGGGCCGCCCCTATTTTAACGACCAGCTTCGTTCACGCTGGATCGCCGCGCTTTCGCCCGTGGATTACGTCGTGGTGGTCCCGTACCCCGCCGCCGTTGAGGCGATCGAGTGCGTGGCGCCGCACTTTTATTGCAAGGGCCGCGAATACGCCAACGCCGCCAACGACGTCACCGGCAACATCGCCGACGACCTCGCGGCGGTGGCGCGGGTGGGCGGTGAGGTGCGCTACGTCGGCTCCATCGTTTTCAGCTCCACGCGCCTGCTCAACTCCCACTTCGAGCCCTATCCGCCCAACGTTAAGGCGTTCTGCCGCGCCGTCGCCTCCGAGTGCAGCGCCGACCGCTTTCGACAGATCGTGGACAGCTTTTCCAAGATGCGCGTGCTGATCATCGGCGACCTCATTTTCGACCGCTACACCACCGTCGAGGTGCAGGGCCTGACCTCCAAAAACCGAATTCTCTCCGGTCGCCACATCGCCGACGACATGCAGGCGGGCGGTGCCCTCGCGGTGTACCGGCACATGCGCGAATTCACTCCTCACGTTAAGCTGATCAGCCTGGCTGGCACCGAGCCCTGGCTCGATAGCACGCTGGCCGAGTTCATCGAGCCCGATGGCGACGCCATCATCCGCAGCCCCGACTTTACGACCATCGTCAAGCAGCGTTTCGTCGAGCCCCGCATCGAGGGCAAGGAGTTAACCAAGCTTTTTTCGGTTAACTACATCGACAAAGAAAAACCCAGTCCCGAGCTCCAGCAGGCGGTCATCCGCCGCATCGACGAGTACATCGAAAACTACGACCTAGTGCTGGTGATGGATTTCGGTCACGGGTTGATGGAGGACGTCGTCCGCGAGCACGTGCAGGACAAGGCCCGTTTCCTCGCCGTGAACTGCCAGACGAACAGCAACAATCACGGTTACAACATCATCAACCGCCGCTACCGCCGCGCCAACATCTTCACCCTCGATCAGGCCGAGCTCCAGCTCGCCGTCGGCGCACGTGATTTGGATTACGGCCAAGAGCTCACCAAGCTCGCCCGCCAACTCGGCAGCAGCTACGCGTGGCTCACCCGAGGCTCTCACGAAACGCTCGGCCGCAACTGCGTGAAAGACATCTCGTCCTGCCCGCCCTTTGAGCGCCAAGTTGTGGATACCGTGGGTGCGGGCGACGCCTTCTGCGCGGTCGCCAGCTTGGCTGCCGCGAGCAAGGTACCGCTCAACGTAGCGACCTTTATGGGCCAGCTCGCCGGCGCCCAATCGGTGCGCATCGTGGGTAATTCCGAGCCCATTCGAAAGGCCCGTTTACTAAAAGGCGGCATGTCGATGCTTGCCTTCTAATTAGATACTTACCAACTTTTTACCTGTTACTCGCCCCTCGTTAACCCCGAACGCATGAACATCCTTCTTACTGGCGGCTGTGGCTATGTTGGCACCCCTCTCACGCTCAGTCTTCTCGAAGCCGGCCACACCGTTACCGTGGTCGACCTCCAATGGTTCGGCAACGACCTGCCGGCCCACCCGCGCCTCACCGTAATCAAAGAAGACATACGCAACGCCGAGCGCGTTCCCATGGCCGGTATGGATGCGATTCTGCACCTGGCCAACGTCGCCAACGACCCCTGCGCCGACCTGGATTCGAAGCTCAACTGGGAGGTTAACGCCCTCGCCACCATGCTGCTGGTCGAGCGCGCCATCGCTCACAAAGTCCCCCAATTTATCCACGCCAGCTCGGGCAGCGTGTACGGCGTCAAAGACGAGCCCGAGGTCACCGAGGAGCTCTCGCTGGTTCCAATCTCCGACTACAACAAGACCAAGATGATCAGCGAGCGCGTGCTGCTCAGCTACGCCGACCGCATCTGCGTCAATATCGTGCGCCCCGCCACTGTCTGTGGTTACTCGCCGCGCATGCGTCTCGATCTCTCGGTTAACCTCCTGACGATGGCTGCGCTCACCAAGGGTAAGATCACTGTTTTCGGCGGCGACCAGACCCGCCCGAACATCCACCTGCGCGACATGATCCGCGTGTACCACCACTTCCTCGCCGTGGGCAAAGCCCACCCCGGAATCTTCAACGCAGGCTTCGAGAACATCTCCATTTTGGACATCGCTGAGCGCGTCCAGAAACACGTGCCCGCCGAGATCACCGTTACCCCTTCGAACGACCCGCGCTCCT
>JBILJE010000076.1:0-11597 GCA_044377395.1 Rariglobus sp.
AATCACGGGTAAATCACGCGCGGCCGGCATTTCCATCTTATTTCTCGGCGGAGCGCAGGAATTCACACAATTGGCGCGATTGAACTGCACATTCGGGGTTCGTCGACGTTTCCGGTGGGTAGCGAGGAGGAACGCAAACCTCGGCAGGTTACACAGAGTCCACGGAGTCCAGCCAACAGAGCGCAGACAGGGAGGCCTTAACGACTTCGTTGGCTCAAAAACCGCCGCGCGGCTCGGGCTCGGTCTGGCTTGTTAACTCGGTCGTTGCCTGTGGGCTTATTGCCGATTTTGAACGGTTTGACTCCGTGGACTCTGTGTCTGGGCTCCGGATTTTCTCTGTGATACCATTCCGGTTTCCGCGTGCTTGGCCCCCTTGATTAATCCGCTTGAACTGCACATTCGGCTTCACTCCGCGCCGCCGTGCGCCACTTGTGGACGCGTGTCTAGCACCGCCCTTACCTTTTCCTCGTGCGCGGAACACCGCGCCTGGCTCGCCTCTCAAGCCGCCTTGCCGCGCGGATTCCGCGTCGGCACCACGCGCTTCGACTTCATGCCGAAGGAGGCGCCCAAACCCGCCAAGATGACGCTCACGCTCATCGCACTCGACCAGCCCACGGCGGACTTCGCGGCCATGTTCACCAAAAACGCCTTTCCGGGGGCCCCCATCATCGTGGGCCGCCAGCGCCTCGGCGAACCGGTGCTCGGCGCGATCATCATTAACAACAAGATTTCCAACGTCTGCGCGCCCGGTGGCGTCGAGACTTCGCAGCGTGTATGCGCCGAGACCGCGCGACTGCTCGGCTTGCCCGCCACCGCGGTGCTGCCGTGTTCAACCGGCGTGATCGGCTGGGGCTTGCCCGCCGACGACATCATCGCCCACCTGCCGCAGGCCGCCGCCGCGCTCGCCGCCGGCTCCATCCTGCCCGCCGCCGAGGGCATCGTGACCACGGACCTTTACCCCAAAATCCGCAGCGCCCAAGTCGGCGCGGGCCGGATCGTGGGCATCGCCAAGGGCGCCGGCATGATCGAGCCCAACATGGCCACGATGCTTGTTTACCTGCTGACCGATCTGGCCGTGCCCCGCGACATGTTGCGCGCCGTGCTTAAACGCGCCGTCGATGCCACGTTTAACCGCATCAGTGTCGACAGCGACACGAGCACCTCCGACACGGTTGCGCTGGTCTCGTCCAGCCAAGTGCCGTGCGACGACCTGGCTGGCTTCGAGGCGGCGCTGACGCAAGTGTGCCGCGATCTGGCCGAGGATGTGGTGCGCAACGGTGAAGGCGTGCGCCACGTCATTCGTGTGGTGGTTAAAAAAGCCGCCACCCCGTCGCTGGCGGTTGCGCTGGGCAAGGCGATCGTCAACGCGCCGCTCTTTAAATGTGCGGTGGCAGGCAACGACCCGAACGTGGGCCGCCTGGTGCAGGCGATCGGCAAACACGTCGGTGCCCATGCGCCGGATACGGATTTGTCCCAACTGCGGGCGAGTATCGGCGGCGTGGAGATTTTCGCGGAAGGCGCGTTCCGCCTGAATCCGGACAAGGAAAAGGCGCTGGTGGCGCACCTCAAGCACGCGGAGCTTTACGTGAGCAAGCCGACGGCGGACGGCATTTTCAGCGCGACGGTGGATTACCCGCCGCACGAGCGCTGCGTTGAAATCGAGGTGGACCTCGGCTCGGGAACGGCGGAAGCGACGGTGTTCGGCGGCGACCTCACGCACGAATACGTGAGTGAAAACGCGGATTACCGTAGTTAACGAAACCGGCGGGGTGGTCTAGCCCCCGCCAACTTTATCCATCAGAAAGCCAGTGATATCTGGGCTGGGGCGGAAGGGGGGGTGGCGGCCGCCGGTTTTGGGCGGTACGGGGCGAGTGCCCGGGCCAAGGGGCACGTGGCGACTTCGATGGGCTGACCTTGGCGGTAGCGGGCGAGCAGTTGCACCGAGCGCTGGGCGAGCATCCGGCGGACCTCGCGGCGGCGGTCTTTGATCCGGGGAATCTCCATGGTGTCGTAGCCGGTGGTTTGGTGGCGCATCCAGGCGATGGTGGCTGCCTCGGCGCGTTGCTCGATGGGGATGCGCTCGGTGCGCGCCACTGTGCCGCTGCCCACGGGCACGGCGTGATCGGCAATGAGTTTCGACATCAATTGTGCTTCGCCACGAAAGTGGGTGTGGAAGTTAAGAAACGCCTGTACGGCCGCACGGAAATCCTCGGCGTAGGCAACCTGTTCGGCGGCGCGGCGGTTGCGCCCGGCAGCGAGTTGGCGCTGGTAAGCCGGATCGAGGAGCTCGGCGGCGCGTTCGGCCTGGAGCGCGGCGATACGTGTAGCCGGAGCCCAAATACCGCGCGAAAAGCGTTTGTTGCCCTTCATCTCAATCACCGTCCAGGTCGGCCCGTCCTGCTTGATGCGTTTGCTCAGTGCGGCGTCGCCGGGCGGTAGCAGAGCCCAGCCGGCCGGTATCGCCAGCACCCGGGTATCGGCGGCGAGGACGTGGCCGGGCTTGGAAAACGGACGGACTTCACGGGTTTCGGTAGGCATGAAGTCGAAGAAAAGCGGGCACTTTGCGGGCGTCGAATCATTCTGGCCGCGCTGCGCGACTTACTCAGCCTAGCCGCTGGATGCGCTCGGTTACGTCGGCGCGTAGGCGGTCGATATAACCCTGTGTATAACCGGCTAGATCGAGGGTGGGCGAGGTGACCAGCGGGGTCAGGTCCAGCGCCCAGGTGATGCCTTCGGTTTTGTCGGAGGCGTGCGAGGTGTGATAGGTGGCGTTGGCCGAGCGGCGGCCAATCGTGGCCAAGTCGTAGCGTTTGCCCCCGCTGATCTGTGAATCGAAGACTTTTAACATCGCTAGGGCCAGTTCCGGTCGGCGGCCGGAATCGAGCGCCACCTTGTCGGCGTCGAGCAGCCAGTCGAGGTCACGCCAGACTTCGCAGCCGAGCACACGACGAGGGCGGCGCTCCAGCGGCAGCGCACGAAGCGCCTCCAAACACCGCGCCAAAACGCCGATGTGGGTGTCGTGTTTGTCGGCGGGTTGGTGCAGGTAAACCACCTCGGGGTGGCAGCCGGAGAAAATCGCCTGCAGGTCGGCGGCGACTCCGGGTTGGCCGGGGCGCTTCACCTCGGCGCTGGGGTGGGCGAGTTGAATCTGGATCGCGTAGCGGCCGAGGTCGGCGGCTTTGCGCTGCTCGAGGCGGCGGATGTCCTGCATCTGCTCATCGGTGTAAGAGGCGAAGGGGCCGGTGCGCGAAGAACCGGCGCCGTTGGTCACGACGACGCCGCCGAAGGCTTTGCCGGGGGTGTCGAGGCAGTCGCAGATGCCGGCGTGGGCCATGATCTCGATGTCGTCTTGGTGCGCGCCGATGCACAGGTGGGTGACCGTGGCGAGTGCGGCGGCGGGCGCGAGCGCACCTCCGGGGACATAGACATCGGCTTTTGGGTGGGAAAATTTCATTAAAGGGGAGGGGGTAGTAGCTATAACTTTTGAGCTAGTAGGAAGTAATACCATTTTGCATTCAAACGCATTAAATCCCGACCACTGCATTGACCACGTCAGTAGCGACAGATCATCCGACCTTAAACCAACCGGATTTTTAACCACTAATGAACACTAAGATACGCTAATCCAGAAGAGATGAATCCTTGGTTTTATTAGCGGAAATCAGTGTTCATTAGTGGTTAAACGGTTCGTTTGGACGGGTGTCTGACGGATGCGGAGTTTTAAGGCTAAGATCGCAAAGAACGCTAAGGAGTCGGGCCTAGGATCGGTCCTTTGCGGTCTTAGCGAACTTTGCGTTAAAATTCCGATTCAGAACCCGACACTTTAAAGGTTACTGCCTGCTAGGAGCTGGAAGTTTTTAGTTGGAAGCGAGGAGTGCAGGTACGGCAGTTTTTTCCCATGTCGGCTGGGGGCCTTAAGTCGGGCGGCGTGAGCGCTTGAGCGTGATTTTTAAACAGGTGGTCTGTCGCGGGATGCGACGTGGTATTTTGGGCTGGCACCGGGTTTGCTTAATCAAGCCTCATGATCGAGGCCGTCGTCTCCAACACCAATTACCAGCTTGCCCGAAAGTTGCTGGATGCCTCCGTGGTGCGCCAAGAGGCTATCGCCAACAACATCGCCAATGCCGATACCCCCGGCTATCGCCGCCTCGATGTTTCCGCCGACTTTGGCCAGACTCTCAAGGCCCAGTTCGCCCAAGGCGCTAAACCGATGCCTGGTGCCCTTGATTCCCTCACCCCCCGGCTCGCGGTCGACCCCACCGTGCACGCCGTCCGCCCCGATGGTAATAGCGTCGAGATCGAGTCCGAGTTGATGGCCATGAGCCGCAACCGCGTTGATCACGAGTTTCTTACCGAATTGGTCAGCCGTAACATCAAGCAACTCAAAATGGCCATCACCGGCCGTTCTCAGTAACCCCTGCCCGCCATGGATATTCTCTCTGGTATCGCCTCAACCGACAGCGCCCTGACCGCCCAACGCACGCGTTTGGACGTCATCGCGCAAAACATCGCCAACGCCCACACCACACGCGGCCCCGATGGCCTGCCTTACCAACGCCGGGTCGTCAGCTTTCAGAGCGAGATGCAAAAAGCTCAAAATAACTACGGCTCCCATGGCGCCGGTCTGTCCACCGTGCGCGTGTCCGAAATCAGCAAAGATACCACTCCCGGCCAACGCATCAACGACCCGTCCAGCCCCGACGCCGACGCCAAGGGAATGGTCACCATGCCCAACGTTAACCTCGCTTTCGAGATGGTGGACTTGATCACCGCCTCCCGCGCCTATGAGGCCAACCTCTCCGTCGCCAAAAACTCCCGCCAAATGGCGATGAAGACCATGGAAATCGGCAAGTAAGTTCAGCTCACCTCACCACTCCCCACACCCCATGTCACTCATCGGCGCAGCCCTCCCTATTTCCGCCCAATCGATCCGTCCCCAGCTCGATCTCGCTCAGGTCAAAGAGACCTTCGCTCCCAAATCCACCGGCGGCGCCCCTGCAGCCGGCGGTGGCTTCGGCGAGATTTTCGGCAATCTGATCACCGATGTGGAGCAACGCCAGGCCAAGGCCAGCGAAGTGACCCGCTCGGTGCTCATGGGTGACAACCCCAACCTCCACCAGAGCGTCATCGCCATGCAGGAAGCCTCCCTGTCCTTCGGTCTGATGGTCGAGGTGCGCAACAAGGTGGTCGAGTCCTACCAGGAACTCATGCGTATGCCGGTCTGAGTTGCCTGCGCCGCTGTTTACCCCGCCCCGCTTTTACTGATCCCCAACCCCAAAGATGAACCCCTTCTTCCAGTCGATTGTCGCCCTCTGGGGCCAACTTGGCATCAACCAACGCGTCTCGCTCATCGTGGCCGCGGTTGCGGTTGCGGGCGTGGTCACGGGTTTGACGGTCTGGTCGAATCAGCCCGACTACCAACTGCTCTACGGCCGCCTGAAGGAGAAGGACGCCGCCGCCATCGTCACCAATTTACAAGCACAGGGCGTCAAACACCGCGTCGGCCTCAGCGGCGGTAACATCTATGTGCCTGCCGACCAGGTTCATCGCCTGCGTATGGAGCTCGCCTCCAAGGGCCTGCCCGGCGGCGACGGCGTGGGCTACGAGATTTTTGACAAAGGCCAATTCGGCCTGAGCGACTTCGTGCAACGCACCAATTACAACCGCGCCATTCAGGGCGAGTTGGCCCGCACCATCGGCCAGCTCGACGGCGTGGCTGCGGCCCGCGTCATGATCGTGCAGCCCGAAAACCGCCTGCTGCTGACCGAGCAGGGCGTCAAACCCACCGCCTCGGTGTTCGTCGAGGTCAACGGCCGCCTTGAGGTCGAAGCGGTTAACTCCATCCGCCACCTGGTGGCCAACGCCGTGCAGGGCCTCTCGCCCGACGAAGTCGCGGTGGTTGACCAACGCGGCCGGGTGCTCTCCGCCGACCTCAAGGAAGACCCCTTGCTCGGCAGCGCATCCAGCCTGATCCGCTACCGCCAGCAGGTGGAGGACTACTTTGCTAAAAAGATCGAGGGCATGCTAACGCCCGTGCTCGGTGTCGGTCAGGCTATCGTGCGTGTCTCGGCCGATATCGACAACGAGTCGGCCACGCTCACTGAGGACAAATTTGACCCCGAGGGCGCGGTGATCCGTTCGCAGACGAACACCGAGGATAGCAACAGCTCGCAGGAAGCGCGTAAGAGCGGAGCGACCGGTGCAACCGCCAACACCCCAGGCGCGCCCGGTGCAGCCGCCCCACCCGAGGCCGCCGCGATCACCAACGCCCAAAACCGCAAGAACACGACCATCAGCTACGAGATCAATCGCAAGACCACCAACGTGAAGCGCAACCCCGGTGGCATCAAATCGCTAACCGCCGCCGTGTTCGTTGCCGCCCGTCCTCCGGTCCCCGCACCGGTGGTGCCCGGCCAGCCGCCCGCTCCCGCCACGCCGGCCCCCGCGCGCACCCCGGCCGAACTCGACGGCCTGCGCCGGATCGTCATCAACGCCCTCGGCCTCAAACCCGCCGCCGGCCAGAACCTTGAAGAGCTGGTCAGTTTGCAAGAGACCGCCTTCCAGCCGGTGGTGGTGGACGCTCAGATCCAATCCATGGCCAAGGAGAGCCGGGTGCAGGGCTGGATCGAAACCGCCTCGCGTTACCTCGCCGTGGCAATCGCTCTGGGCGCCTTCTTTATCTTCTTCCGCATGCTGCGCAGCCAGCGTCTTGAGCCGGTGCCCGTCGAGTTGCTCTCCATGGATGGCAATGGTGGCGGATCACGCGCTGCTTCCTCCGGCCCGGTCGCACTGACCCCCGAACTACTCAACGAACTCATCCGCCAGAAGCCCGCCAACGTAGGCACCGCCCTGCGCGACTGGGTGGCGGCCACCAAGCGTAACTAAGCGCCCACCCCACCATGGCCGAAGTTGATTACAACAAGCTCAACCGCACGCAAAAGCTGGCTGTGTTCCTGATCATTGCCGGCCCAGAAATCGCGGCCGACATTCTTAAGCATTTTGACGACGAGGAGTTGGAGTCGATTTGCCGTGAGATGGGCCAGTTGCCCGTGGTGCCGGATGCCGCGCGCACCGCAGCCCTGGAAGAATTTGCCCCCCTCATCGGCGACAGCCTCGGCTGCACCCTGGGCGGCATGGATTACGCCCGGCGCGCGCTGGAGTTGTCGAAAGGTGAATACAAGGCCGGTTTGCTGCTCACCCGCGTCGGTGCTGCGCCTTTGCCCGGCGACAACAGTGGCATGATGGACGAAATCAGTGCGATGGAAGGTCGGCAGATTTACAACCTCCTGCGCGACGAGCAGCCGCAGACCATTGCCTACCTGCTCTCCCACCTCTCTTCGGCTAAAGCCGCCGATGTGTTTATGATGTTGCCCACCGAGCAACGCGAAGAGGTCGTCGAACGCCTGGGCACCATCGAAAGCACGCCCAGCGACCTGGTTGGTAAAATCGTGCGCAGCCTCACGCGGCACCTCACCGCCAAGTCCGCCACCCCTTATCATGTCAGCGGCGGGGTGCGCGCCGTGGCCGACCTGCTCAACCTGCTCGACAAGGAAAGCTCGAAAAACCTGCTGGCGCGCATCGAGGAGCGCAATCAGACCCTCGGCTCCTCTGTTCGCCGCAAGATGTTCAGCTTCGACGACATTCGCCGACTTTCCCCCGGCGACCTGCAACGCGTGTTGCGCGAAGTCGACTCGTCGCATCTGGCGACGGCGATGAAGTCCGCCACCGAGGCGCTGCGCGAAAACATCTACGGAGCCATCTCCAAGCGTGCCGCCGAGGCGCTGCGCGACGAAATCACCATGCTTGGGCCAATCCGCCTCAAGGACGTGGAAGTCGCCCAGGACGCCATTATCCAGGTGGTGCGTCGTCTGGAAGAAGAAGGCGCGATCACCCTCGGCGACGGCACCATGGTAGGCTAACCCATCGCGCCTAATACCCTATGGCATCTCAACACCACGTTCTTGCTTTCGACCGGCCCCTGATTGCTGTGCAACCCGCAGTCGGGGCGCTGCGCGAGCACACAGCGGGCGAACTCATCGCCGCCCGCGTCGCTGGTTATGAGGCCGGGCAGGACGCCGCCCACGATTTTTCCAACCAGCAGATCGTCGAGCTGCGCTCCGAAATGCAGCAGCTGCAGGAGGGAATTTTAACTCGAATCGGCCAGGCGCAGGACGAACTCACCGCGCAGGTGCGCCGGGCTTTGCCTGAGCTGGCGGTGGAAATCGGCCAGCGCCTTTTGGCCGGCTTCGTGCCGCCGCCCGAGTTGATCGAGAAACTCTGCCGCGAGGCCCTCGACCAGCTTTACCCCGAGCGCGATGGACTCGAATTGGTGGTCGGCCCGCGCGACGCGGCCGTGTTGGAGCGCCTGGTGCCGTCGTGGCGTGCCCATTTTACCAACCTGCGTATCACCATCGACGATACCCTTAACCCCGGCGACTGCCTCGTGCGCAGTCGTTTCGGCGTCACCGACGCGCGCGGCGAATCCAAGATCGCCAGCCTCAAACAGGAACTCCTCGGCACATGAGCGCACCCGACGTCACCGATTTTGTTCAACAGCTGCGCACCCAGGTGCGGCACGCTCCGGCGCTGCGTCGTATGGGCCGGGTCGTCGCCGTGACCGGCCTGATCATCGAGTCCGAGGGCCCCAATGTGGGCTTGGGCGACCTTTGCTTACTCAAGTCCGAGCGCGAAGAATTTGAAGTGTTGGCTGAGGTGGTGGGCTTCCGGGCGGAGAAGGTGTTGCTCATGCCCTTGGGTGAAACCTCGGGATTGCACGCGGGTTGTTCGGTCACCGCGTGTGACCGACCGCCCTTGCCCGTGGCGGGACCGGCGCTGCTGGGCCGCGTCCTCGATGCGCTCGGACGTCCCTTCGATTCGCTCGGTGCGGTACCTCTGCACCGCAACACCGGTTCGGGAAAACCGCCGCATCCGCTGCGCCGCCAACGCATTCACGATGCGTTCCCCACCGGGGTGCGCGCGCTGGATGTGTTTACCCCTTTCGGCCGCGGGCAACGTCTGGGCCTGTTCGCCGGCTCCGGCGTGGGTAAATCGACGCTCCTAGGCATGATCGCCCGCGCGGCCCAAGCCGACGTGGTGGTGATCGGTCTGGTCGGCGAGCGCGGTCGTGAGGTGCGCGAGTTTTTAGAAAAGGATTTGGGCCCCGCCGGCTTGGCCCGTTCGGTCGTCGTGGTCGCTACTTCCGACACGCCGGCGCCGCTGCGCCTGCGCGCAGCCACCACCGCGACCTCCATCGCCGAGGGTTTCCGCGACGCAGGTAAAAACGTGTTGCTGTTAATGGACTCGGTGACCCGTTACGCCATGGCGCAACGCGAAATCGGCCTGGCCATCGGCGAGCCGCCCGCCACCCGCGGTTACACCCCGTCTGTATTCGCGATGTTGCCCCGCCTGTTGGAGCGCGCCGGTGCCGGCGAGAGCGGGGCGATCACCGCGCTTTACACGGTGCTAGTCGAGGGCGACGACATGAACGAGCCGGTGGCTGACGCGGTGCGCGGTATTTTGGACGGTCACTTGGTGCTCTCCCGCGCCCTGGCCCACGCCAACCATTACCCCGCCATTGACGTGCTCGAAAGCGTCAGCCGTTTGACCCGTGACATTTGCCAACCTGCCGAGGTGGAGCTGGCCTCCCGCGCCCGTGAACACCTCGCACTTTATAAACGCAACGAGGACCTCATCACCGTGGGCGCCTACCAAAAAGGCTCCAGTGCCGCCCTCGACCGGGCGGTTGCCCTGCACGACGGCCTCAAGGCTTTCCTTCGCCAGTCGGTGGACGAGGTCACCGTGCGCGCCACCGCCTACACCCGCCTAGCTCAACTCCTCGGCCCCGCATGAAACGCTTCCGCTTCCGACTCGAATCGATCCGGGCCCTGCGCGATGTCGCCGAGCGCAAGGCGCGCGAGGGCTTCGGCCTGGCGCAACAGCAGGTGCGTCTTGCCCAGCAGGCGATCGAAGCCGCCGAGGTGCGCCGCAGTGAATTGAACGCCGCGATCTCCAGCGCACGCACCGGTAGTTTTCGTCCCAGTGAACAGGTTTCCGGTTTGGCCGCGCTGGGCCAGGCCGACCGCGAAGTGGCAGAGGCCGGCCGCAAACTCGGCGAGGTCGAGAAGGCCCGCGACCAAGCACTCGAGGGCTGGTTGAATGCCCGACGCGCTCTGCAAGTGATGCAAAAACTCGAGGAGCGCGCTCGGCTCGCGCACCGCGAAGCTAGCGACAAAGCCGAGCAAACCCTGCTGGATGAAATCGCCTCAATGACCCTAGCCCGTCTGGGCCCCCTCGCATGAAAGCGCTCCCCGCACCTGTTGTTATCCTCCTCCCCGTCCTGCTGTCCGTCGTGCCCATGATGATGATGCTCACCACGGCCTCCACCGCACTGTTGGGCAATATCTCCGTGCAGAAGGCTGCCGAGATCGAAGCCAAGCGCCCGCCCAAGCCCTGGGATTTCTGGACCCCCGAGGTCGAAAATCTGGCGAAAGAACTCGTTGAGCAAAAGGCCGGTTTTGCCGCCCGTGAGGCCGAGCTGGCGACGCGTGAAAAACGCATCGCTGCCGAGGCCAAGGAACTCGACGTGCTGCGCCAGCAGATCGAGTCGCTACGTGGTGAAATCGCCTCGCGCATCACCGAGGTGCAGGCGCAGGAACTCAAAAATATCAAGACGCTGTCCACCACCTACAGCAAGGTGAGCCCAGCCGCCGCGGTCGCGATTTTTAGCGAGATGGACGTCCCCTCGGTCACCAAAATCCTATCCATGATGAAGGTGGATTTGACCTCAGCGATTCTGCAGGAAATGGGCCGCTCGCCCGGTCCGGATAACGTTAATGCCAAGCGAGCCGCCGATATTTCGCAGCGCCTGCGCATGATGCAACCGGCCAAGCAGCCGGCCAGCTGATTACCCCCTTTCTTCCGCAACCACCCCTATCGTGCCAAGGACGGCGCGAGTGAACTGCCATGAAGGCCTGTACTCCCCATGCTTTCACCCTTCATTCCGGCCGCGTCCACTCCCTCCGCCAAGCCCGCTGATCAAGCCGCCAGCCATAAACCGGAGGCAGGTGCCCCCGCCGATGGCACCTCGTTTCACGAGTTGCTCGCCCGCAAAACCAACGCCCCGCCCGCGCACTCCCAGGCATCGGCCCACTCGCAGGCTCAGGCGCATTCCCGAGCGCAGTTTCACGCGAAAGCGCAGGCGCTGAATCATCACCATGCCCGCGCCAACGAGCGCGCCGAGGCGCACACCCAGTCCCAGCCCGAAGCCAAATCCCGCGACACTTCCCCCGAGGGCGATTCGGCCACCGCTAAGGCTGCTCGCGAGAAGCACGAAAAACCCGTCGACCACTCGGTCAACCGTCGCGTGGCCAAGCCCGCAGCCAAAACCAATTCCAACGCGGCCGATGCCAAAGCCGATACTGAGGCAACCGCTGACCAGTCTGACTCCCCTGAACTGCTCAACCCGGTGGTTAAATCGCCCGCTGACGCCCTCGCCGACACGACTTCCGAGGATGCGTCAGCGACCGACGAACCAGTGCTGGCCGTTCTCCCTGCTTTTGGCGAACAACCCCAAGCGATCGCTTTACCCGAAATCCCAC
>JBILJE010000316.1:0-3391 GCA_044377395.1 Rariglobus sp.
GGGCGAGGGGCATTTTACGACCCGTGGATTTTCCGCCGTACCGATCACTACCTGCGCACCGGCGAGCTGTTACCCGAACCCGACTTTGCGGAGCGCGTTCGCGTGCTGTGCCGCCACTTCGAGCGGTACTGCGAATTCTACGGCGAGGAACAGGGATCCAAGCTGTTTAGAAAAGTCGCGCCGTGGTACGCCAAACGATTCGGCCCATCGAAGCCGTTCAAAGCGAAAATCATCAGTATCAAGTCGCGGGCCGACTTCGAGTCGGCGCTGGCCGAATTCTTGGAGTGGCGCCGGCCGTTCTGCGACGAGGCAGGCAATCTGCTGCCCAAATTCACGCCCGACCCCATGATAGCCTCATTTATGCGAGCGGCCGACGACCCCGTGTTCGCCCGCGAATCGATTCCCGTACCCAAGGGCCCGGTGGATACGTGGTGAGTCGGGTTAGCCACCGATAGCCGAGCCACCAAGCCGCTCAATACGGCTTGGCCGCCACGAAACCGGCGCGATTTTTGAACATCACGCACTTCTTCTCAGTGTCGAGGGACTCAAACACGATCCCTTCGGTAGAATCGATCGTGTCGCCGGGACGAACTAGGCGACCGTTAATAATTACGCGAGGCACCGAGCCGGCACTTGCAGTAACCCCATTGATGCGGACCCCATCGAGCCAGAGCCGGAAGGCATGTGTCATTACCGGAACAACGGGGGCTTTTGTGGGCTTGGCGGGGGCTGCGGCTTCAGGCTTTTGAATGCCAGGGGCCGGAGGCAGAGGATCGAGTCCTGCCAATTCCGGAGTCGGCACAGAGGGAGCCACCGCAGGAGCTGCCGGGGCGGGTTTCGGAACCGGCGTAACCGGGGCACGGCGGACCAAGGGCGGAGGCGGCGGGGGCTCTTCCTGCATTAAATAAAAGTAGGCACCCGCGCCGCCGCCCAACAGTAGCAGTACGAGACCGCCAAGGATCAAAGCGCGCGGCGAACTTGCAGCGGCCTTGGGCTTCGCGGGTTTCACCACCAAGGGCGGTCGCGCAACCGGTGCGGTGGGGCTGGATACGGGCGCCGCGATAGGTGCCTCAACGGAATCCATGAGCGGCGTTTCAAGCGGAACCTGTAGCATTGCCGACTGATCCTGCGCCGGGGGAAGTCCCCCTATTTCACGTCCATCGGTGATCTCAGGTCCAGCGGGCGGAACAACGAATGAAGGCTGCGCATTAATGGCATCCGGCATGGATTCGACGACCGGATCGCTGCTAATAGCTGTGGCTACTTTAAGTTTGAGCCGGGGGACGATGATCGATTCCGAGTCGACGGAAGGCACTGAACTGGAACCGGGAAAAGCTGAAAGAGTTTCCTGATCTTCTGAGCCTGGAGTTATTTTAGGTTTGAGCCTAAAGCGCCCGGGGGCGTGATCCGCAACTGGGGTGGCTCCGGGCTCAGCCGAAATCCCTGAGCCGTGGTCAATGGGCAGCACTACCGGGATTGAGGGTGCTGCAGGAGCAACCGCAGCATCTCGATTACGCGGCCGCAGACGTAGCGGGGGGGGAGGCGGCTCATCGCTCATTAACTTAGGCTATACAGCTGAGCACGTTGAGCGGAATAAAAATCTTAGCATCCAATCTCCCTTGGCGGAAAAATCCACCCGCCAAGGGGCGCCCTGACGAGTGCGACCTAGCGGCGACCACGCCCACCACCGCCACCGCCACCGCCACCGCCGGAACCTCCACCTCCACCGCCACCTGAGCGACCGCCGCCACCGCCGCCGCCACCTTGGCGGCCACCGGACTGACGCTGCGCGGGACGCCCACCGCCGCCACCGCCACCACCGCCGCCGCGCTTCTGTTGACCTTTTTTAGGATAAGAAGGGTTCACCACAAACGGCTGGTAAGGAAATCCCTCCAGACGCAACTCAGGGATCTTCGCGCCAATAAAGCGCTGGATGTCACGGATATCGTCGGCGTTTTCCGGCGATACCAACGTGAAGGCATCACCCACGGCCATGGCGCGGCCGGTGCGACCAATGCGGTGCACATAATCCTCGGGATTCTCCGGCACGTCGTAATTGATCACGTGGGTCACGCCCGCCACGTCGATACCGCGCGCGGCGATATCGGTGGCCACCATGACTTCGTATTTACCGCTCTTAAAGCCGGCCAGCGCCTCAATGCGCTGATTCTGCGAACGATTGGCGTGAAGGATCGCCACGGTGTGCTTGGCCGACTTGAGGCGCGCTGCAATCTTGTCGGCGCCGTGTTTGGTCCGGCTGAAAATGAGTACGCTCTGGAAATCGGTTTTCTCCAGCAGGGCGACCAACAGGTCAAACTTCTGGGCCCAGGCGACCGGGTAAAGCGCGTGGCTCACCGAGGTGTTGACGGAGCGGTTGATGCCGCATTCGACGCGGTCGGGATTGCGCAACGCAAACGCTGCGACGGCGGCGATTTCCGGCGGCACGGTAGCCGAGAAAAACAGGGTCTGGCGGCCCTTGGGGCAGCGCGCGATGATGTCTTTGACGATCGGCAAGAAGCCCATGTCGAGCATGCGGTCCACCTCGTCTAGGACGAGGATTTCGATGGTGTTGAGCGAAAGCTCCCCACCCTTGATGTAATCCACCAGGCGACCGGGGGTGGCGGAAATCACATCGACTCCGCGCTTGAGCTCGGCGCGTTGTGCGCCGTAGCCCACGCCACCAAAAAGGGCGACCGTGCGCAGATCGGTGTAGCGAGCGAAGTCGCGGAAGGCGGTTTCAACCTGGGCGGCGAGTTCGCGCGTGGGCTCTAGAATAAGCACGCGAGGGGCGCGCCCGTGGGAGGCCAGTTTGGATAAAATGGGCAACGCGAACGCCGCTGTTTTGCCGGTGCCGGTCTGCGCGGAGGCGATCAAATCGCGACCGGACAGCACCACAGGAATGGCGCGAAGCTGAATGGGTGTCGGGTCAGTGTAACCGGCCGCGACGACACCGCGGAGCACGTCCGCGGACAGATTGAGATCTTTAAATGACATGGGAACGAATAGCGGGCCGGACTGAATACAGGCGCATGGAAGCGCACAGCAGAGGACGCGCGACCCGCGCGCCCACGGACAAGCGGAAGTCGCCCGTCCTAAAAACCGCCTCAGCGGTGTGTAAAAATTGAAAAACAAAAAGGGCGAGACGCGGTAGGCGTCTCGCCCTTGGAAATTTCGGGATCAGCCGTTTAGGCCGAAACAGGAATTAGTAACGGCGATCGCCGCCGCCGGAGCGGCCGCCACCACCGAAGCCGCCACGGCGTTCGCCGCCGCCGCCGCCACCACCGAAGCCACGGCCACCGCCGCCGCCGCCACCACCGAAGGAACGGCCAGCGCCTTCCTCTTTCGGACGGGCTTCGTTAACGGTGAGAGCGCGGCCGCCGAGATCGACGCC
>JBILJE010000317.1:0-3383 GCA_044377395.1 Rariglobus sp.
GGCATATTTTCCAATGGTTTCCTTTTGATTGAATCCAGGAGGGGTGCTTTGCAGCTCCATCAGCGGCACGGCGGTGTCGAGTGTGGTAGTTGCTGTGGGCGTGAGCTTAGTCTTGGCGAGCACCACTGAATTGGTGGGCGTGGCCACCCAATCCACGGGGTTGAATGACGTGTTGTTAGCCGGATCTTGCGCTCCCGAGACCAGCCAGTACATGTTGGTGTTGCGATGCCGCGTGGTCGCCGTGGCGCTGTTGATCGTACTCCAGTGCCGCAGAAAATTGCCACTAGCGCCGGACGCACTCACGTCTAAGTTCCACGTTGGATTGGCGGGGTTGGCCGTTTTCCATACCCCGGTCCAGAGGGGCTGTTTGACGGTTGTGTTGTTGAGGGTGGACTTGGTGCCGGGCGTGACGGTGGTATTGGGATCAAGGATATCGGCGCGGGCGGTGACGCGCTGGTCGGGCCCAGCGGCGGCTTGAAGGTGACCGAGCGCGAGGTTGAGCGCCATAAGCGCATTTTGGCGGGCTTGGTCTTGCTGCTGATAGTTCGCAGCCACCTGAGTTTCGACGCGGGTGAGTGCGGCCATGCTCACCATGAGTAAAACCAAAAAGGCCATCAATAGGATGGTGATGATCAGGGCAAATCCCGAGCGACCGCGCTGGGTACTAAAATTATAACGACGAGAACGGGGTGTCATGGGGCAGGTGAGTGTGGACTTAGGTCCGGTGGAGGGGTAATACACCGTGGATATGGAAAGCGTGCTGTCGCCTGATTGGTCAGTCGTTTAAGACGATCACGGGCGACGATTGTGATGCTTGGTCTTTTGGATAGAAAGACGATGTGTCGATGTCGATTCAAGTGCTGAATGCATTGAGTCCACAAAGGCACAGGGGAATTCTAGTTAGGGAAATCGACTTGACGCACAGGCTCTCTACATGGGGAGTTAGGGGGAATTTTAGAATTTGTCGCCAATTGAAGTTTGCCTAAAGCGCCGACCGATTCTAATTATAGCGCGTGTCGGTGGCTCGGCTATCCTTCATGTTGCGTATGAGTACAATCCACTGGATTTTAGTTTTACGGGGTTGTTTATGGAAACGGTGGAGCAATCGCTTTGAATCAATACTATAATTAGAAATTTCAAGTTCTTTTACTTTGATGCGATTCATCTCATTTTTTTGGTGCCCCACACTAAATTTGATCTGCTTAAATCGAGTTTAAATCACTCTAATCCACTTTAGGTTATATCCTTGTAAGCGAAAACCCCTGATAAGACGCATAAATGGATGTTGGTTTGGACGGCCCCTAGCCCCAGCGAACTCAATATTAATCCTGGAAAGCCCTAGGAAAATCAACTGCCACACCTTCCCTCAAGCGGCGTCAATTGTAGCCCCTATATTTATATAAATCCCACATGAGTAATAGAATTAATGTTAAATTGCACGGTAATCAAAACGTAAGGGCCGTGAATAAATTAAGGTTTCCAGAAAACTTTGTCTGGGGCGTTGCTACAGCGGCACCGCAAATTGAGGGCGCTGGCCAAGAGGACGGTAAGAGTGAGTCCGTCTGGGATCGCTACGCCCGCCAACCCGGGACCATTCATAATAATGACAACTTGGACGTCGCGTGTCAGCACTACCATCATTACAAGGAAGACATCGCACTCATGCGTTCATTGGGCGTGAGGAATTACCGCCTTTCTATCGCTTGGCCGCGCATTTTACCGGGTGGAGACGGTGCCGTGAATCAAAAGGGTGTGGATTTCTACAACCGCCTTTTTGACACCATGCTCGAAAACGAAATCACGCCTTGGGTCACCATGTATCACTGGGACATGCCGCAAGTGCTGGAAGATCGCTTTGGCGGCTGGCGCGACCGCAAGGTGGTTGATGCTTTTGCTAATTACGCGCAGACCATCGTTAAAGCGTATGGAGACCGGGTCAAAAACTGGATCACCCTTAACGAGATCTCGTGCTTTACCTATTACGCGTACGGCACGGGCGTGAAGGCCCCGGGCCTGAAGCTGTCCGAGGGTATCGTAAATCAGACGTACCACCACGCCCTGCTCAGCCACGGTGAAGCGGTTCGCGCTGTGCGTGAATTTGGCGGCGCTGGTGCGCGGGTGGGCCTCACCGACAATGCGCTGGTGGGCGTGCCCGTGAGTGAAACCGCGGAGGACATCGCGGCCGCCCAAGACTACTTTATCGAGGCGAACTGCCGCACCTTTGACCCTATATACCGTGGGCATTATCATCCCGATTACCTGCAAAGCGCCGGCGCCAACGCCCCGCGTTTTGAGGCCGACGATTTTGCGCTGATATCCCAACCCACGGACTATTTGGGTATGAATCTTTACAGCGGGCTGTTCGTGCGTGCCGCGCAAAACGGTGCGAAGTATGAAGTCCTGGATTTTCCCCCGTCTTACCCGCAGGCCGATAACACCTGGCAGAAGATCATGCCCCAAGTGCTGTATTGGGGCCCACGTCTTGCGGCGGAGATCTACGGCACGCAGGCCATTTATATTACCGAAAACGGTTGTGGCTATAATGACGCACCGCCGGTCAACGGCGAGGTACACGACCTGCATCGGCGCGACCTCATACGCAACTACCTGGGCGAACTTCACCGGGCCATCGGCGACGGCGTGCCGGTGAAGGGCTATTTCCTCTGGAGTTTTATGGACAACTTCGAGTGGGATGAGGGCTACGCACGCCGTTTCGGCATGGTTTATTGCGATTACAAAACCCTTAAACGTACTCCGAAATTAAGTGCTCGCTGGTACACCAAGGTCATGGAGAGCAATTGCTTGGTTTAAGCCTGATTACATTCTAATGGAATTAGGGTGGAAGTCGCCGCTCTGCCCCTCAGCCCGCCGCATTACCCTTATTTAACTTAATAATATGATCCAGCACCCAGTTATCCCCCTGCTTGAAAACGAATTTTGGTGGGGCGGCCGCAACGCCGACGGTATTGACATGCCCTTTACCGCCGCCAGCCGCCACCGCGTTGACCTCGCTTCGAACCTGCGCGAGAACCAGGGCGCTCCGTTCTTGCTCTCCAACAAAGGCCGCTACCTGTGGAGCGATCGCCCGTTCACTTACGAATTCCGCGACGGGGTTATCCACCTTTCTGGCAGTATGCAGCCCATCACGCTCTCGGAAGGTCACGGTGACCTGCGTGGGGCGTTCCGTGCCGCCGCCCAAAAGCATTTCCCTGCCTCGGGACACATGCCTCCGGATGTGTTTTTTTCCGCGCCCCATTCCAACACGTGGATCGACATGCAACACACCCAAACCCAGGCGGGCGTGCTGCGTTACGCGCGTGGGCTGGTGGAGGGCGGCTATCCGCCCGGTGTGCTCATGATCGATGCCGGCTGGGCCGAATATT
>JBILJE010000318.1:0-3380 GCA_044377395.1 Rariglobus sp.
GTTGCCCCCTTTCGCTCATGAAGAACTTCTACATCACGACCGCCATCGACTACGTGAACGGTTCGCCGCACCTCGGTCACGCCTACGAAAAGGTGCTCACCGACGTCATTGCCCGCTTCCGCCGTTTGATGGGCGACAACGTGTATTTCCTTACCGGCGTCGACGAGCACGGCCAGAAGGTCCAACAGAGCGCCAAAAAGCGCGGCATCCCCCCGCAACAGTTTTGCGACGAGGTGTCCGAGGAGTTCCGCGCCCTGTGTAAAAAGCTCAACATTTCCAACAACGACTTCATCCGCACCACCGAGGAGCGGCACAAAAAGGTCGTCTGCCAGCTCCTCCAGCAGCTCTTCGACAAGGGCCTTATCTACAAGGCCCAGTACAAGGGGTTTTACTCCACCCGCCAGGAGCAGTTTCTCCAGGACAAGGACCGCAATCCCGACGGCTCCTGGCCGGAGATTTTCGGCGAGGTCACCGAGATCACCGAATCGAACTACTTTTTCAAACTCCGCCAGTATCAGGACTGGCTGGTCGACCACCTCAAAACCAACGAGGATTTTGTCTTCCCGCGCTACCGTCAAAAGCAGGTGTTGGAGTTCCTCGCCGAGCCTCTCAACGACCTGTGTATTTCACGCCCGAAGGAGCGCCTTGAGTGGGGTATTACGCTGCCCTTCGACGACCAATTTGTAACCTATGTGTGGTTCGACGCACTGGTTAACTACTACACCGCCGTCATCGATAAACCCGAGTTTTGGCCGGCCGATTTTCACGTCATCGGCAAGGATATCCTCGTGCCGCCGCACGCCGTGTACTGGCCGATCATGCTCAAGGCCGCCGGAATCGAGCCACCCAAGTCGTTACTCGCCCACGGCTGGTGGTCGATCAACGGCTCAAAAATGTCCAAGAGCACGGGCAACTTTGTTGATGCCGCCGAGTTCGCCGACAAGTACGGGGTCGATGCCCTGCGCTACTTCCTCATCCGCGAGATGAGTGTGGGCCAGGACAGCGATTTTTCGCTCGCCCAGTTCCTCGCGCGCTACAACGCCGAATTGGCCAATAATTTGGGCAATCTGGTTAACCGCGCCCTCAACATGACCAACCGCTTTGCTGCCGGTGTGGTGCCAGCGGCGGAGGTCAACGAGCAGGCCGAGCAGGACTTGCAGGCGCTGTGGGGGAAAACCCGCGACGAAGTCCTCACGTTAAACGAAGGCTTCCAATTCCACATCGCGCTGGAGCGCACCTTCGCGTTCATCACTGCGACCAACGCCTACATCGAGAACCGCGCGCCGTGGAAGCTCGGCAAATCCGCCGATCCAAAGGATCAGGCGTTGCTCAAAACCTCGCTCGCCACGATTGCCGAAGCGCTCCGTTTGGGCGTGTCGTTGTTGCCCTGCGTCATGCCCGAAACGACCAGCAAAATCCACGGTGTGCTCGGTTACACCATGGGCCCGGTCTGGAAGGATGAGCTAGTCTGGGGCAACCGCCTCACCGGTTCCAAGGTGGCCGAGACGGCGATCCTTTTCCCTCGCCCGCAGCCCGAGGCGGCCAAGTCGGTTTAAGAACCGGTTAACGCAAAACACTCAAGCCTCACCACTGGCAGTTTTCGATTCAGTTGTAACCAGCCGCTCCCGTGTAAAACCACCGATTTTTTAACCGCTAATGAACGCTAAGGGACGCTAATAAAACACGGATTCTGAATTCCGCATTAGCGGCCATTAGCGTTCATTAGCGGTTAAAGGATTTCGATTGTAGGCCTTTAGTTTTTGAAGTGTTGGAGAACGATTACGGCCCGATGACCATCTTACCGATCAACCCCGCTGCGAACGCGTCGCCTGAGGCACTGGTCGCGTTTTTACGCGAGTGTCGCGAGGCGGCGCGCACGGACGGGCGGGAGCGCTTGGTGAGCATTTCGCTCAAAGTGGGGGCGCTCGATCCGCTGGCCGTGTTGGAGGCGATTTTTGAGCCCGGCGAGCTGCATTTTTACGCCGAGCGCCCCTCGATTCAGACGGCGATTGCGGGTGCCGAGGCGCTGCTCGTGCATGAGGCGAGCGGGCCGGATCGGTTTGGTTCGGTGCAGGGATTTATCGACGACGTGTTGGCGCGCACGATAGCGGTGGGCGAGGTGGACGCGCCCTTTGGCGGCCCACATTTTTTTAACGCGTTCACGTTTCTCGACGAAGTCACGGCTGGTGAAGCGTTCCCGTCGGCACGGGTGTTTGTGCCGCGTTGGCAAGTGGCGCGTGCCGGTGAGGTCACGACTGCGGTGGCCAACTTGTTGGTCGCCCCGGATGCCGATCTGGCGACGCTCGCCGAGCGTGTTTGGCGAGCGCATGAAAAGTTCAAGCACTGCGATTACGCGCGTGGGAATGCTGCGCCGACCGCAGCGGTTCCGGAACGAGCCGGCCCCTCCACCTTTCAGACCACCGAGGTGGGCGATTACCGCGCCGCCGTGACGGGCGGCCTGGCGGCGATCGCCGAGGGAGCGGTTAACAAAATCGTTCTCGCCCGCGCTTTGGACATGCGCGCCGAAGTCCCGCTGCATCCGCTGCACCTGCTCAACGGCCTGCGCGAACGCTTTCCGGGTTGTTACAGTTTCTCGGTCGCCAATGGGCGCGGGCAAAGCTTCATCGGCGCCAGTCCTGAGAGGCTGGTGCGGGTGAGCAAGGGCGTGCTTGAAACCGAGGCGTTGGCCGGTTCAGCCCGACGTGGGCAGGGCGCCAGAGAAGACGCAGCCCTTGGCGCGGCGCTTCTTGCCAGTGAAAAAGACCGGCGTGAACACGTCCACGTGCTCGATTCGATTCGCCGCCGGCTGGAGCCGCTTGGGTTGGCATTGGATTTTCCCGCGCAACCGGTGCTGCGCAAGTTGGCCAACGTGCAGCACCTTTACACACCGGTGAGCGCTGCTTTGCCGGAGGGCGTGAGCCTGCTTGCGGCGCTGGCGCAGTTGCACCCAACCCCGGCGGTCGGTGGCACGCCCCGGGAGGCGGCGGTGGGGCGCATTGGCGCGTTGGAAGGGTTTTCACGCGGGCTTTACGCGGGAGCGATTGGCTGGGTAAACGCCCGGGGTGGCGGCGAGTTTTTGGTGGGCATCCGCTCGGCGTTGATCGACGGTGAAACGGCGCGAGTCTATGCGGGCGCGGGCATCGTGGCTGGTTCCGACATGGAACGGGAGTTTGCCGAAACCGAGCTGAAATTTCACGCGATGCGTGACGCCTTACTCGGGTAATGCAGCCCCGTGTCCTTGGGTCTAGTAGGCTGTAATATTTAAAGTGTCGGATAGTAGCTGAACGTGGACGGGGGTCTGACTGATGCGGAGTTTTAACGCTAAGATCGCAAAGAACGCTAAGAAGTCGGACCTAGGATCGGTCCTTTGCGGTCTTGGC
>JBILJE010000319.1:0-3377 GCA_044377395.1 Rariglobus sp.
TGGCGGTCGGATAAAACAGGATTTCCGCGCCCTGCATAGCCGTGAGTCGAGCGCCTTCGGGATACCACTGATCCCAACAGATGAGCACGCCGATCTTGCCGAACTTGGTATCCCAAGCCTTGAAACCGGTGTCGCCGGGCGTGAAGTAAAACTTTTCGTAAAACAGCGGGTCGTCCGGGATGTGCATCTTGCGATAAATCCCCAGTAACGAGCCGTCGGCATCGATGATAACGGCGGTGTTGTGATAGAGACCGCTGGCGCGCTTTTCGAACAACGAGGCAACGATCACGACCCCGTGCTTCTTGGCGATTTTTTGAAACGCCTCGGTGCTAGGGCCGGGAATCGACTCGGCCAACTCAAAGTACTTATGGTCCTCGGCCTGACAGAAATACTGCGAGCGGAAGAGCTCCTGCGTACAGATGATCTGGGCTCCCTGCTTGGCGGCCTTCTCGGTGAGGGCGAGGGTTTTCTTGAGGTTGGCCTTGGGGTCTGCTGCGCAGGAGTGCTGCAGCAGACCGAGCGTGACGAGCTTGGGCTTGGACATGAGGAGGACGGAGAAACCGAAACGTTAGTAAACGACTTTGTTGAGCGGATACTCGACGATGCCTTCGGCCCCGAGCTCCTTGAGTTGAGGGATAATTTCGCGCACCACGCACTCATCGATGATCGTCTCGACGGCGACCCAATCAGGCGAGCTAAGCGGTGCGATCGTCGGGTTACGCAGGGCAGGCAGCGCCTTAAGAAGGGCGTCGAGCGAGGCCTTGGGCAGGTTCAGCTTGAGGCCGACCTTGCTGCCGGCTTCCAATGCGCCACGCAGCAGAAGTGCGATGGTTTCGATCTTCTTGCGCTTAGCCGGATTGGCCCAGCTGGCCTTGTTGGCGATGAGCTTGGTGTTGGTATAAAGGAGGGTGTCGACGATGCGCAGTTTGTTAGCGCGCAGGGAGGATCCGGTCTCGGTGATGTCCACAATGGCATCGACGAGGTCGGGCACCTTGACTTCGGTGGCGCCCCAAGAGAACTCGATCTCGGCGGCGATGCCCTTTTCGGCAAAGTAACGCTTGGTGGTATTCATCAGCTCCGTGGCCACGCGCTTACCGGCGAGATCCTCGGGCTTATAAATGGATGAAGACTCGGGCACGCACAGCACCCAGCGGGATTTGAGCGTGGACGCACGACTGTAAACCAAGTCACAGACCTCAACGACGTCGGAGTTGTTTTCCTGAACCCAGTCGTAACCGGTCAAACCACAGTCGAAAAACCCATGTTCGACATAACGGCTCACCTCTTGGGCGCGCACGAAACGTCCATCGAGCTCTGGGTCGTCAATCGACGGCTTGTAGGAGCGCGAACTCGTAGTGATCTTCCAGCCCGCCTTGGCGAACAGGTTCTTGGTGGATTCCTCAAGGCTACCCTTGGGCAGCCCGAGCATGAGCAGGGGAGCGTTTGCAGACACGCGGCGAAGGGACACTTCGCAAACCGAGCGTTCAAGTTTATTCGCAACTCCCGCTCTTCGCGAGGGACGTTTCTTTTGACAAAGAAATCTAATTGTAAAAATTGACTTCGTTAGCCACCCCGACCTGTCATCCCATTTATATGCGAGCTGAACCAAAGCCCCTTGTTCTAGTCATCGAAGACGAGACTGCACTTTCCGAACTGATCTGCGCCCACTTGGAGGAGGCAGGTATGCAAACTCAGGCGTACAACCGGTGTTCACTTGCCCAGCGTTTTCTGAAAAACAACTTTGCCAATCTGTTGTTACTGGATGTCAACCTGCCCGACCAGACGGGCTTTGCCTTTCTCGCTGAACTCCAGTCCATGAACATCCACGTTCCCACGATATTCTTAACTGGGAATGCGCTGGAGGAAAACAAGGTCCGGGGCCTTGAACTCGGTGGCGACGATTACATCACCAAACCGTTTAGCTTTCCTGAATTAGTAGCACGTATCCGTGCCGTACTGCGCCGGGCCGAATCAACTCAAGACCTCAATCTCACCAAAAACGTTCGCACCGGTGACACCCCCTTCGAAATATGCGGGGCGCTGGTGGCCCCGCTTCACCTAGAAATCACCTTTGCCGGTGAGAAAAAGGAAGGCATTGGCCGTAAAGAATTGGGCATTCTCGCCTTTCTTAATGAACACCGCGGCTCCGTCATTACGCGCAAAGAACTCATTCACGCCGTATGGGGTATCCACGCCGACGTACAAAGCCGTTCACTCGACCAATACATCGTCAAGATCCGCGACTTGTTTAAGCGTCACGGCCATAGCTTGGACTCATTCCGAACCGTCCATGGCGTGGGCTACTGTTTTGGACCTGAAAAAGATACTGCAACGGGCGCTGCTACAGCTTAGCCCAAGCAGTCCTACCCCAGCGCTGGGACCAGGACGTCGGTGTGGTCCACGAGGACAACGCCAATTCCACGCTTGCGCAGAGATCCATCGAATCCGTTGAGTGAAGCGATGAACGTTTCGTTTAACCAAGCCGCCGCTTTTGACGCGGTCCTGAAGACTGCCGCGACCGCCGCCGGCTTTGATGCCGCCGATTTTTCCCCCGAGGTGCGCACCGCTGATCCCAAACACGGCGACTTCCAAGCCAACGGCGTTCTGCCTTACGCCAAGCGCACGAAACAGAATCCCCGAGCCCTCGCCGAAAAGCTCGTCGCCGCCCTCCCCGCCGAGGTGCGCGAGGCCGCCGAGGTCGTCATCGCCGGCCCCGGATTCATCAACTTCACGCTCAAACCTGGCGCGCTTCAGGCGTGGCTGAGGGCCTTTCCCACCCGTGCCGAACTCGCCGCGGGTGCCGCTACTAGCTACGCTGGCAAAACTTGGGTCGTCGACTACAGCTCACCCAACACAGCCAAACAGATGCACGTTGGCCACCTGCGCTCGGCGGTGATCGGCGAATCCGTGTGCCGCTTACTCGCTTTCAGTGGCGCAAAAGTTATTCGCGACAATCACATCGGCGACTGGGGCACCCAGTTCGGTAAACTCATTTGGGCCTATAAAAAGATTCTCGCCTCCGATCCGGCCGCTCTGGAAGCCGCACTCGCGGCCGATCCGCTGGCGGAATTCGAGCGCCTCTACAAGGTGGGCAATAACGCCGCCGACGCCGATCCAGCCGTGCTCAAAGAGGCCCAGCAGGAGCTAGTCAAACTCCAGGCAGGCGACCCCGAGGACACCGCCATTTGGAAAAAGATCGGCGAGGTCAGCTTCACCGCGTTCCAGCAAATCTACGACCTGCTCGGTATTCGTTTCGACCTTACGCTCGGCGAAAGTTTTTATAACGACAAGGTCGAGCGCGTTTACCGCGAACTCACCGAGTGCGGCCTCGCCACCGAGAGCCAAGGTGCGCTGGTGGTGTTTCACCCCGAGCACCC
>JBILJE010000077.1:0-11477 GCA_044377395.1 Rariglobus sp.
CGCTCTTCGCTTCGTCTGGTTCAGAGTTCATCCCACCCAAGCAGAAGCAAAATCGCATCTTTGGTCTAGCCCAAAGTTACTCCGCTTATCCCCAATCACTTCCAATTGATGAAGAAAAGCCCCTGGAGAGCAGATACCTGCGGCTAGGTTGCCAGTTGACGTGGCAACCTTGTCATGTCGCACACTGAATTCTCCCTAGATCGTTTCGAAAACCGCAACGGCGTCATTTCTTGGCGCGTCTCCGGTTTGCTCGCGGGTGTCCGCATTCGCAAAAACCTGAAAACCCGCGAAGAGGCCGCCGTCGAAAAAGCGTCCCTCGAAATTAAGGCCATCCAACTGGCCTCCGGCATCCGTCTCGCCACCACGTTCCTCACCGACGACCAACTGCGCGAAGCCGAGTCGCTGTTCCACCGCGTTGCCGGCACCGCACGCCCCTTGTCGGCCTTGGTCGATTATGCCCTCGCCCACCACCGCGAAGCCGACAAACCACGCCCCCTGGCCGAGTGCGTAGCCGCGTATCTGGCCACGAAGAAACGCGAGCAGGAGCGCGATCTGATTTCCCCGCGTCAGTACGATTCGATCAAGCGCGACCTCGAACGTTTCGCAAAGCAGTCCCCCAAAACCTCACTGGGCGATTTCACACCTGCGGTGCTCACCCAACATCTGGAGCGTGGTCGCCCCGCCCCGTCGCTCAACACGTTCAACAACCGTCGCGGCGTGTTCTCCACGTTTTTTAAATACGCCCTGCAACAGGACTGGATCACCACCAACCCCATCCTGAAAATCCCCCATCACCGCATCGCGCACCGGCGCGGCTCAGCCGTCACGATCACGGCGGAGCAGGCGGAAAGTTTGATGCACTACGCAGAGAATTACGCGGCTGGAGTGATGGTTCCCTACTTCGCGCTTTGTCTCTTTGCCGGAATTCGACCGAGCATTCGCGACGGCGAGATTTCCAAGCTCGATGTAGGAAGCATCAACCTCGCCACCGGTGTGATTCACATCGAGCCCGAGGTGTCGAAGGTGCGGATGAAGCGCCACGTTACCATCCATCCCAACCTCGTTCGCTGGTTGCAGGCCTATCCTTTGGATAAATTCCCGCTGATCCCGAAAAATGCGAAGAACTATCGTCGCAAAATCCTCCGGCATTTCAGCATCTCCAGTGACGACGCCCACGACATTCTTCGCCACACGTTTATCTCCATGCACGTGGCCAAATACCGCTCGATGGGCGAGGCGGCGCTCCAGGCGGGTAATTCGGAAAGCATCATTCGCAAACACTACCTCGACCTCAAAACCCCCGCCGAGGCCGAGCAGTTTTTTGGCATTATCCCCAAGCACACTCATGTAGACTCCGTCGGAGCTAAACCTATCCCATTTGAACAACCGGCAGCCGCACTGAAGACAACGGGATGAACAACCAAAACCAGCCCGGATGATCCTTGGGGAATCATCCGGGCCGATGCTCCCTTTGGTCGTAATAAGTTAGCGCACTGCCAGCCGTTTTTCCCCATTTTAAGCCCTATCAAGGTAGTGTCTGCGGCCTCCACCACGCGCACGATCCCCTTCGTTTCCCCCTCGTCGGAAGACGTGCGTCTCCACTCCTCGGCACTTCGGGGCGCTTTGACTTACGGGCTTTGGGGGAAACCGCCAATCGGCAGTTGGGTGATAAGGTCCTTCTTGGATACACGCTCATAAGCCGAACGGCACCTATCCATGAGCAATTCAGCAAATCCGTTTGGTCTCGTCATCTTCTCCTATTCCCGCGCCCAGGCGCTTGAGGACGGTGTCTTGGTCGATCTCACCCAGATTGATACTATCCGAACCGCCTTCAAATTCCCCGTCGCCTGCACCGATACGGTTTGGGCGATTATTGAGGAAGCCCTCACCCATGCCGGACAGGACATCGAGGGCATCGGTCATGACATCTCGACCATGGCCACTCTCGCGATCCGCCAGATGCGGGGTGGCGACCGTTTGTTTTTCAAGGTTATCATCGCAGGTCGGACCCACGCCTTCAAAATGCTCATCGGCCCCGGCGATACACCTGCGCCGGTCATGACCCTCATGTTACCCAACGAAGATTAACCACGGGAGGCTTCGGCCTCCCTTTTTTTGGGCTGAGTGCCACACCGGTTGACGCGACCGGTACATGTATGGACCCATCCACACCGTATTCACCACTTACCTCTCAACTGATCGACATCACTGCGCTACGCGCCAGAGGGATATTTCCGGCCGGTCGTGAGCCATCTATCCGCACCTTACGCGAATGGACTCGCCTCCGTCGTATCCCTCATCACCGCATGGGCCATTTCGTTTACTACGATGCAGCCGAGGTGTCCGTGCATATCCGCACGAAACTAAAAATACCCGCCCGCTAAGGGGCGGGATTGGGTTGCCGACCTGAAGCCGGCTGCGCCGGGAATTCTTCTAGCGGGCGCCCTGTGCCTGGTTTCCCCATTGTATGCGGGGGTCAAGGTAGTCCGCTTCGCGGCTCCACCTCGGGCGGCTCCGTTTCCCCCTCGTCGGGTGGCGGACCACCGCTCCTCGGCACTCCACCGCCCTGTGACTCCCCGCAGGGGAAAACCACAGAATCAAGGGCGTGCCGATTGATACCCCCGCTTGTTGCGGGGGAACGGACGCGCTCGCGATTCGCGAAACCATGCGCGTTTACGAAGCCTCGATTAACTACACCCTCGTTCAACTCGGAGATGAAACTCTCGTCTCCACCCCCGATCAGGTGGTTGATTACCTCAAGTCAGCTTTCGCAACCCACCCCATGCAGGAATCCTTCTGGGGCATCATGCTCGACCGGCGTAACCGGGCAATTGGCCGGGTCATGATTTCCCTAGGCACGCTTACGTCCTGTCTCGTCCATCCGCGTGAGGTTTTTAAGCCGGCCATTCTGGCCTCCGCTGCAGCGATCATTGTAGCCCACAATCACCCCAGCGGCGATCCGTCCCCCAGCTCGGCGGACATCAAAATTACCCGCCAGTTGCGGGATGCCTCGACCATTATGGGCATCGATCTCCTCGACCACATCGTGGTCGGCTGTCCGGACGGCGATCCGCTAAAAGTCGGCCGCTACTCCTTTCGGGAGGCGGGGCTGGTGTGAGCCCCTTACGCATCCGCGAGACGGATGCTTTCCACCACGCACGCCTCGTGCCGTCCACAGCGGACGGCTCTGAGCCGACCCAACAATAGGTGCGAGAAAAGGTCCCCAAGGCCTGTACCATCTATCACCGCGACATGGTCCTCGAACTCCAAGACGACCGACTGTTGCGCGGTTCCCCGCAACACCGCGCGGCGCAGGGCCATTAACGGCAATGCGACGGCTTCGCTCGTCTCGAAAATAACAAAGCCACTGCCATGGCCCTGTGTATGCAGCTCAAAGGGGAATACGTTTTTCATAGGTAGTCGCGGTGCGATTGGTTTTTATGATGAGAGTGCCCGTCAACCGGCTGGCCATGCGGCAGGTGTTCGATCCACTGCGCGGTCTCACGGGCGATCCCGCGCCACCACGACCAGCCACATGCCGACTTTAGATGTTCCCGCCAGCCGGGTAGCTCCTTTTCCTGAGCGGGTGGTAACGCTCTCGTGATCGGAGCAGTCCCCGCCTCGGCAAGAACTTCCAAAACGGATGCGCGATTTCCTGAGGGCAACCGGGCCAGCAGGCCCGCTTTATCTGGCGTATGCACCGCGCAACTGATCCGCCCGCGAGAGCACGCCACGTATGCCGACTTGGCATCCAGGCGCTCCGCCGCGACCACCACGTGTTCGGCTGTTTTGCTCTGCGATTTATGGCTGGTCACCGCAAAGCCGTGCGCCAGCGCTTTAAATTTAACGGTGTCGATTTTCCGGCCGTCGGTGGTCGTGATCACCCCGTCTTTGATTTTTTCCACGGTGAGTATTTCTCCGTTGAGCAGGCCGGCGTTACGATCATTGGACCGAACAATTACCTTATCGCCGGCGCATACCTCCAATGTACGCACCCGGGCGACCTCAATGTTGAGCTGGCGCAACGGTAAGACCCGCTCCCCGCGCTCCGTGTCCACGAACACCTGTCTCGCTTCGACCCGTTGAACCGAAAAAAACTGGCCCCGTTTAAAGCCAGCTGCCGCCATTTGAATTGTTACGATTTGACCCGGTTGAAAGTTTTCCGCCCGCGACTTTTGGGCTTTGGTCCACGCCAACGGCTCATGCACCGCCACGGTTTCGCCGGCTTTGAGAATCCCTTTCGATTTTAACTCGGCCCGGAGGTGGTCCGTAAACGCATGGTTCTCCACCCAGGTCGGCGTCACCGCCAAGACCGCATCTAGACGACGGCCCTCATCCGATTTCATCATGAAATCGCCAACCGCCTCCGTGAGGTAATCGGCTTTCCCTTCCTTGACCCATCCCATGCGGTCCAATGCTTCCAAGCCACTCTGCGAGCCACCCACGGCCATCATTTTTACCGCTTGCCGGTACTCCGCCACCGTCTGACGACGGATGTCGCTCAACTCCACGGTGTGGAGTGGCGCGTGCTTTTCTAAAATACGTAGAAAATCTCCGGCTTCGACTGAGGTGTGTTGCTTCGAGTCTCCTAGAAAAACGACCCGGGTGTCGTATCGCTCGGCGATTTTAAGCAGTTCTGCACCTTGGTTATTCGAGGACAATCCGGCCTCGTCCACCACTAGGACTGCGCCTCGCAGGCGGTCGCGGTCTTTCAAAACCCCGTTCTGCAAAAAATCGCTCACCGTGGTGGCACCGGCGATGCCGTCTTTCCGCAACGTGTCCGCCGCCGACGAAGTGGGTGCGCAATAAAACACCCCCCGCTGTTCATCGGCTAACCGGACTTGCAGCTCTTTGATGACCGTTGTTTTTCCGACGCCCGCCGAGCCGCGCAGACACACGACCTGGTCACGTGTGCCCAGCACATCCGCCACCGCGCGGCGTTGTTCCGCCGACAGTTTATCCATCCCATCCGGTGTATCTGTCCCTAACGCAGGAAAGCGCCCCTTGCCTCGGTCTATAAAAGCGACCGCCCAGCGTTCCTGCGCCAAGCCCCGAGGCGTGGCGAAATGTGCCCGTGCCCAAGAATCTTCAGTGAGGGCAACGAGAGCTGATCGACCGGCCAACGTGTGCAACCGAGCGAGATCAATATGCCCTAGGTTTTGATTCAAGGCCTCCGCCAGTACCTCGTGACCTACCGCTACGGAACGGCGTTCGTAAAGATGCCCGATAGCCAATCGTAGGCTTTCTCTTTCACGCGGAGACTCCCGTGGTGAAGGTGCCAAACTTTGCCGTTCCGCGTCCACTTTGAGTTCGGTGAGTTGAGCCCACTCTGAATCGGATAGTTGATCGCGTTGCGCGGCCAATACCGCTGGCGTAGTCGCCTCTTTGAGTTTCACATCGCGCGATGCCACGGTGATAGCGTGGATTTCCGCAGTGGTCGGCGTGCGGCCGTGGTGTTGCCTGAAATTTTCGATGCCGAGTTCAATGTCCGCTCGACGTTTGGAAAAGCGCTCACGTATTTCTCCTGAGACACCGGTGATTTCAAACCCGGTGACCGTCCCTCGTTCATCTTGAGTTTCTACCAAGCCATAGCCGAGTTCCCGACACGACCGGCCTAGCTCGTTTTGGTACACTTTGCCGGCGTAGCGAACAGCACGGAGCATTTCGAATTCGGTCATGGCTCGCCACGACTTCGATTTGGCATCCCACGTCGCATTGGAGGTCACCAGATGGGTATGAACCTGCGGATCGAGCGCACGGCTCGCCGTATGTCGAAACGCTGCGGCCACCACGTTACCCGTGATCCGATTGTGGCGAACCATCGCCGTGTTGGACTGGGTTGCGGCAAATGTTTCCAGCTCCCGAAATGCTACCAAGGCCGCTCGGTCATGCGCTGTCAGCAGGCGCTCATCGCCCATCGTCACCGCCATGATCGAAACCGATTTCGGCGCTGAACACTGAAAGTCGTAAAACCGGATACGTTCGTCTCCATCACGGGCCGTGAGTTTTTGTCCGGTCTGCGGGTGGCGATTATTGCGCAAAGCCTCAAACGCTTTGTCCCCAGATGAGATTTCAGCGGTCAGGCCAAGGCGCTCCGCCGACCGACCGACCCAACGACCGGACACGGATTCCTTTTCGCAGTAGTAGTCGTTTGCGGTCAGGTGCTCGCCCAGATAGGTCGAGCCGTTGCGGATTTTGGCTATCGTGAACATGCAGGGTTACAAAGAAGGATCCGCGTCAACCGACACTTCCATTGCATGCGAGCGACCCGAACCGCTCCACTCCTCGGCTCGAATGCCGATCCGTTACGGGTCCAGGACGCTCGCTGAACCATGGGGGCCTACGACTCGCGACGCTGATGGTCGCGAGACGCCCGGCGGCTTCGCCGTCCTTGCACACCGCCTAGCCCGGTGCGCTTTTAACGCATCGGGCAGGCAGCGGGTGACCCGGGTTATTTGGTGGGGGCAAACGAACCGTGCTTATCCGCACCGAAACGAGTCATCGCGGATTTTGCTTCGGCGATGAACTGATCGAGCAGCGCTTCCGCAGACCCAACACGCCCCTCGCTTTCATGGATTTTCACCCCTTGGTCGTAGATTTCCACCACCCAGCCGAAGGCGTGGCCGTAATGTTTCAACAGATGACCATGTTCTTTGTCCTTGGTGAATTGCGCGAGCGCTTCGGGTAATGGTTTTGCGCGCACCCCGTGATGAAGGTCGCTGCACGCCCATTTAGAAATCATCTTATGGGCCATTTTCAGTCCTTGTTCGTGTGACATATTTTTGTGGTTTTTGGGGAAGTTCTAGCCTTCGTTGTCGGGCTCGTGCTTCTACAGGTGGTGCGGCGTCAACCACCGGCGGACACTCGGCTGCTTTGTTTCGCGCAGTGGCCATTAAACAGGGCGGACGGGAACAACCATTTCGGCGCTACTCTCGCTCTCTTCTAGTGGAGGCATCACAGCGGTCATCGACACACTGCTGCTCTGAAAAGCCGTTCGGATTCCTGTAGGGTCTGAAAGCGGATCCTAATCCACCTGCGAAGGGTACGTTGGCTCGGTGCGGAATTCCCCGCAGTTATGATTCGAGACGCAATATGTCTAAGGACATATCGCTTCCCTTAGAAACTATCGAACCGGCTCGAACTCCGTTGCAGGCCATTCGAGCCTTTTCGATGCCGTTCGATGACCGCCTATGAATACCTTCGAATGAGGTCGGATTCGTTTGAATACAGTTCGAATCCGCTCGCCGGTTGACGCCAGTCCCAGGTTATGAGCCTCGATCATGAAATCACCGCTTTCCTTGCCTCGGCCGAATCACGTCCAGCCAACAGCAAACTGGAACCTTACACCGAATTGATCCGCACCCTGCGCCACCGCCGGTGGACTTTTGTTGAGATCGCCGAAGCACTGCGTGACCGCTTCCAAGTGAGCGTGGCGCCGAGCAGCATTCATAATTTTTTAAAAGTAAGAAATAGACGGCCGGCTGCCGGCGGGCCACCGGTATCGCCGGCTATTCGCCAAGCCGATACCTCCACTCCCGTTGTGCCGAAGCGGCCCCGGTTCAATCTCGATGCTTGATCATTGCCACCCTTGGCCGGGTATCCATCGACGTCCCGCCAGTTGTTGTGCGTCGGTTGCAGCTAACGCTGGGCCAATGAATTCCCGTACGTCGGTCATCACGGAGGGGAAACCGATTTCGGTCAGTCCGCTTTTCCTTAAAAACGCCCTCCACCGTATGCCGCGTTCGCGATCACTGGAAAACTCCTCCTGTAAACTCACCGGCAAGTCCACAGGCCACGGCGTGACCCGTCTCTTGAACGTCGCCTGCAAGGCCTCAAATAGGAGCATTCCATCGAATTCGTAGCGTGCGGCCAAAAATCCTAGGTCGAAAAAATCCTTCATGCGCGTGTTCACTTCGCCCAGCGCCACCATGGCCTCGGTTTTTTCTGCGACGACGGAGTAGATCGGATAGGCGCGTAATACCGGTGCCGCGAAATCCAGCAGCGCCGGAAACGTGATGGTTTCCGGCTCCGGAGTCACCGCATCGCCAAAACCAATGTCCACTTGAACCGGAATGCGTGCTCCGGCTAATCGCGCTTCCAGTTGAACGCGAACACCTCCGTAGCGGGCTTCTTCTCGAATGGGCTCCACCTGCACAGATGTATCAGAGAAATTGATCCCATCGGGCGTGACTGGGATGGCGCAGACGGTACGGAATATTTTTAAAATATCCGCGCTCTCAGTTGAACCAAATCCGAGTAAATCCACGTCCCTCGTTGGTCGGTGGATTTCATCCGCCCAGACGGCAAACAGCATCGCCCCTTTGAGTAAAAAGTTATCGGCGTAGGCCGATTTCGTTAGTCGGTAGAGCAGGCGTTCGATCGCGAAACGAGCCAGCACGAGGTCAAAAGCCTCACCACGGGTTTTGCTTAAATTGATCAGGCGTTGGCGGACCGAGGCAGAAAGATTGGTCGGGGCGTTCTGTGTCATTGGGTGAGTGATTCAAGGTAGGGGCGCATCACATTTGCGACCCGGCAGAGACGCGCGGCTTTCATCAGTTCATCTATGGTGCAGCGCTTTCCCCTCCAGGCGTCGCGGAGCGCCTCCATCGCCACGTCTACACCGATTTTATTTCGGTACTTAAAACAATCCGCCACGGTCTTCGCTACCGAGTAGACGTTGACGGATAGCCCTTCGATTTTATGGGTTTCTACACCGGCCTTAAAACTTTGGGGCGAAAGCCAAATGAGTCGGAGTGGCTGGCCGTCCTCAGTTGGTCGCCAACTGTGCTGAGGCAGGGCCATCCAAACCTCGTGCGGGTTTTGCGTGGTCAGATTGTGAAACCTGAGTGCACTCAGCAGACAAATGACACCTCGGGGCACTCGCTTGGCTGCGAGCACAAAGGAGTGGTTTTCTGTAACGGGACTCTCAGATAGCCGATACAGCCCGCGTCCCAGTCGTTCTACGTTGCCCTCACGTACTGCAGTCGCGAGCCGTACACGGTTAAGGCCGTCCGCTTCGAGGTCACGAGGGCGTTTAACCGCTGCGTCACGGAAAAAGCTCTCAATATTGCACGTGTTATCGAGATTCATACGAAACCTAGTCTTTTATTTTCAATGAACTAGGTTTTGTAAAGGCTAGACGATGCCAACCGTTCCGGCCTTCCCCGGTTTATCTTTGTGCCAGTTCGCTAACCACACTTTGCCGTCACGCAGACAAATGGTTTCGCCCGGTACCAGTTCCGCAAATCGCGACGGTGGCACGCGGTAGTCCCATTGGTCCTGTTCTGACCTGCTGGAACTTAACTGACCTGCGTTGCGCCCATTAGTCTTGGTTTTGTGTAGTTTGGTGCGCTTGCCAATCTGCTCTGCGGCCCATTGTCGGGTGCCGGCGTGTCCCTTAGGCCCGAAAAGTTTCAGCCCGAGCAACCCACAAAACCCCTCTCGGGCGGTCTCGCCGATCCGGTCATCCAAAACTGCGAGGTTTTGCGTGAGCATAATCGATGCGATTTTTGACTCTCGGAGGACGGCCAACTTTCGCATCAACTCCCGGCTAACGGTTTCCTGGCATTCATCGGAAATGAGAAATGAATAATGCGCCCTCGGCTGTCGGGTGGCAGCTCGGCAGAAACAAAACTGCAGGATGCCGTTGGCGATTTTACCATCAGCCGAGTCCAGTGCCGGTAGTCCGACCACGCAGATTTTACCGTTATCCAATAGATCATTCATGGTGAATGTGGAGTCGCCCGCGAAGAGGTCACGTAGGGGAGGGCGCCGAAGGTGATCAAAGACGCTGGCCACCGTGGCAGCCAGTGACCCTTGTAGCCGGTCTCCGTGTCCGGGAAAGGCGCGGGTGAAATATTCCACCGCCAGCCGGGCATCGGGATTGGTCGACTGCTGACGCGCCGCCTCCACTGCGGCTGCTAACGGACTGTTTCGTCGCCAGTGCGGGTCCTCCACTTCCGCAAGGGTATTGGCTCGCGCATCAAACAACTCCGCCGCCTTCACGATATCGAACCGGCCATGAACGATGCCGCAGAGAACGAAAAGGTTACGCAGAATGATGCCGAGTTGGGCGCGCCAAAACTCTTCGCCGTCACCACCGTCCTGCACCCCGCCGGTCAGCACTTCGCTAATTTCGGCTAGCAGTGCCGACGCTTCCGAAGCGTTGGTTTCGCCGGCGAAGGGATTAAACACATGGGCGTTATCGTGTGATAGAACCAGGCAATCCGCCTCCCTATCTTCCATGCTGCACGCTTCCTGAAATTCAGCGATCTGCGAGCTTTTGACGCACAACACCAGTCCGCCCCAGCGGTCTCGTGTTCAACGACAATCTGATTTCGACACTGACGACAATCAGACTTCGACACACGTAAGCCGAAGGGAGGAGGGGGTGTAGGGGAGGAGTCCGCTCCTCCCCACCCGATTGATCTTCTTCCTTCCCAATAAGAAAATATAGGGAGGGGTGCAGGGGAGGGAGCTTGGCTCCCTCCCCTGCACTGACCGCCGCCGAAGGCGGCCGGTTTGGCTCTCGCCCGCGTTGGGCTCTCGCGCCCTTGTCGGTCGTCGGCTCCGGTGTCGTTGACGACCAACGGCACCCGCCGGGCTCAGCGTTTCGGGTTCTTCGCAGCCGCCTGGAGTCGCTGGCTTTCACCGGTAAACTCCAGGATGACTGCATGATGCACCAGGCGGTCGACGGCGGCCATGGTGGTCATCGGATCTTTGAAGATCTGATCCCATTGGCTGAACACCAGGTTCGAGGTGATCACCACCGAGCGCTTTTCGTAGCGTTCAGCCAGGAAGGTGAAGAGCACGTCGGTCTCCTCCCGGCCCTGTGGGACGTAGCCGAGGTCATCGAGGATGACCGCGTCGTAGTGGGCCAGCTTGGCCAGCGCCGAGGGCAACTTCAGGTCCCGTTTGGCCACCAGTAGCTGCCCGACCAGTTTGAAGGTCGGCATAAACAACACCTTGAGTTGGTGCCGCTGGATCCATTCGCGACCGAGGGCGGCGGCCAGGTGACTTTTGCCGCGGCCGGGCAGACCGAAGCACAGCAGGTTGTCGCCACGGCGCACCAGTTCGCCGTCGAGCAAGCTGGGCAGTTGGCGGCGTACCTTTTCGGGCAACCGCGCTTCGTCGAGGGTGCCGAGGGTCTTGCCGCCGGGTAGGCCCGATTCTTTGAGGAGGCGCTCGATGCGGCCGCGCAACCGCTCGCCCGCCTCCGTCTCCAGCAAGTAGAGCAGGAAGCGGCGGTAGCCCCAGTTTTCGGCCTCGGCCCGGGCGAGCGCCCCGGCGTGTTCGCGGGCCATCGTCGGCAGCTTGAGCGCGCGCAAGAGGATCGGCAGCGCATCGGTATGGTCGGTGCTCATGCGGCCACCTCCCCGCTCAGCAGCCGGTCGTAGGCCCCGAGCTCGGGCGCCAGCACCGGCATCGAGGGGGCTGGCACCACGGTGGCGCGCAGCCTCGGCTCCACCCAGTCCGGG
>JBILJE010000320.1:0-3364 GCA_044377395.1 Rariglobus sp.
CATCAGCGGCGAGGCTAACAAAGCCGCGCGTAAACCCGCCGACCGCGCCGCCAGCCCCGCGCGATCCGCCACCAACGCCCGCGCGCGTTCGACAAATTCATCCTCTGTCGCCGCCACACAATCGCCCTGCCCCGCCGCAGTGAGCAGTGATGCCCCCACCCGGCCCACATGGCGATCTCCCACCAGCGTGACCACCGGCCGTCCCATCCACAGCGCTTCGCAAGTGGTGGTGGTCCCGTTGTACGGAATCGCATCCAGCGCCACGTCCATCTGCGCGTAGCACCCCAGGTGCGCGGCCTGCCCCACCACAACGGGGAGCAACGTCACCCGCGATGGGTCCAGCCCCACGGCCGCGGCCTGTTGCGCTATCCAGTCCGGCGTCGGTGCCGTGCCTTTGAGCAACAAGCGAGCCTCGGGCACCGCCGCCAACAGCCGCGCCCACAGCCGCCACGTGGACGACGACAGTTTCCCCAAGTTGTTAAACGATCCGAAAACGGGCGCCACTGCCGCGCTCGAATCGTTGCAACACGGTGGAGTCACCACCGCCGGGGCAGCCGAAGCGGGGGCATAACACCACGCGGTCGGCGCAAAACGAACCAGCCGCTCCGTGTGCAATGCGTCGGCTACACCCACGGGATCAGCAATCGCGTCGGTTAACCGGAAGTCCATGGTGGTTAACCCGGTGGTGTCGGGATAACCCAGGTAGGTGATTTGCACTGGGGCAAGGCGGTTTGCCAGCAAGCCCTGGCGGTTTTGCCCAGTGTGGCCGGCCAGATCGACGAGGATGTCGGGGGCATCCGCCAGAATTTGGCGCGCGACCTCGCCATCGGGGACACCAGTGAAATTGCGCCACAACGCCGCCCGGCCGCGCAGGCGCGCACTGGTGGCGTCCTCGATCGCGTGATCGTGGTACAGCACCAGCTCAAAGCTCTCGGCGGTTAAACCACCCAGCAGGGGCTCCAAAAAACACGCGACCGCATGGGTGCGCAGGTCGGGCGAGAGGAAAGCCACACGCAGCCGTTTATCAGTACCACCGACATGCGGCAGCACCCGAGCCAGCTGAAGCCCAGCCACCAGCCGCCCAAACGCACGATGCGCTTCAGCCACTTCAGCCGCCGAAAACTCATCCAGGTAATGCAACACCAGCAGACGCTGACTGGCGGAGGTCACATCGAGGGGATCAATGCGAAGCGCGGCATCGAACGCCGCCAGCGACTCGCGCATGCGGTGGCAGCCATGCAGCGCCATCGCCCGGCCCCGGTGGCCGATGGCTTCGTTGGGCGCAAGCGCGATGGCGCGCTCATGGACAACCAGCGCCTCGGCCGGGTGCCCCAGGGTGAGCAACGCCCCACCCAGATTGAGCCAACCGGCGGCGAGGTTGGGGCGCAATTCGGCCCCACGCCGCAACGCCTCCAAACCGGCGGCCCCCTGCCCGATGCGCACGAGGAAAATCCCGAGATTGGTGGCATTTTCACCATTGCCAGGATCCAGCCGAACCGACGCTCGTAAATGCACCTCGGCGGGCTCGTTCAGGCCGGATTGCGACTGGGCCAAGCCCAAACACATGTGCGTGGCTGCGGCATGAGGTAAAATGCGCAAGGCGGATTCCAGCCAAGGGCAGGCCTCGGCCACCCGCCCGAGTTGCAACAGCGCGGTTCCACCTAGGTGTAACACGCGATAATCGCGAGGCGCGAGGGGACGCAGGCGTTGATAGGCCGCCAACGCCTCGGCCAAGCGCCCGGCTTGGTGAAGCGCCGTTGCGGCCGTGAACTGCTTTTCAAATCCGGAATTACTGCGCGGGGGAGGCGGCACGTTTAGACAGGGGAAAGGTGGACGGCAGCCAAGGCCTCAGCCAACACCGGACCGACCGTTTCACACCGGTTAAAATGATCGTAAATGCGGCGGCGCTCCGTGGCCGGGGTGGCCAGGGCCTGCTCGCACGCAGCACGCAGCGCGGGCAGGTCGGCGTGGGCGTAGCGGCGGATTAAGCCCGCATCGGCCAATGAATCGAGTCGTCCACCCGGAGCGGAGTTTTCCGAAACCGGGACTAAACCGAGGCAGCCCGACCAAAACGGCCGATCGGTGTGCGTGCCCGCCATGGCTGGGGTGTTAAACTTGCGCCCTTCAGGGCAAAACCCCACGGCGTAACGACTCAGCCCTGCGCGATCAGCAACACTGAGTGAGTGGTCATGGTGGGCGATAAAGCGGTCCTTGAAAGTGGAGCGCAAAAAGTCGATCTGCCGGAGGCGATGCGGGGTCAGCCCCAGTTGTGAACCGAGGAACACGATTTTGGCCTCAGGGGTTTCGTTAAACGGGACGGCGAACGGCTCCACATTGGCGACCCAACTGCGATGCAGACGCAGGCAATCCGGGCGTAATCGAGCGGCAGCGGGGCCGAGGGGAAACTCATCGTGAATGAGTACATCCAAATGCGGAGCGAGAGCGGCGAAACACGGCATCGAGCGGCTGGCTTCATCAAAAGCGTAATAAGCGATGCGCACGCCATGGTGGCGCAAGTGAGTACAAAGCGGGCCGAGCGCCGGGCCGATTTTCTCAGGGTGCTGGCCCATAAAAACAAACCACCGCGTTTCGCCGACACCCTCCTGTGCACAAACCGACGCCAATTCGGCAAGACCGCTATTTCCCAGCAGCCAACTAGGCTGAACACTAAATGCGGGATGAACCAATGCGTCGAAGCAACGGGCGCACTCCCCATACCAATCGCAATCGAGTCGTGCCATGGTCCGCAACCGCACGTCAGCTCCGCCAGGTAAACGAGGTGAAATATCCCAAGTGGGCAGGCGCGCCAAGTAGTCTCCAGAAGCCTCTAGCGCATCAGCCCAAGGATTATAAAAAACAACACGAACGACGGGTGAGTACATAGCCAAAAGGCGATCGGTTTATTTTATGCGACAACAAGAGAATCGGCGGCCCGACTCGGGGCGCAGCCTTGAGCGGCTGCATCGTAGGTGCCCGTTTGTTGGTGATCGAGGGCCCGCCCGAGCGGCTGGTCGATGTCATTGGTGTCCATAAAGGTGATGAGGAAGCAAACCACCTAGCAAACGACATTCCACAGGAATTAAATACAACGTTAGTAGCTGAAAAAGAATCAGTTGAAATTTTAAAAAGCCAACCTTCGTAGATCACCACGATAACCTTTCAGCACGGGTGAGGCAGATCGGCAATTTTTTCCAGGGCTAAGGTTTAGGCCTTTTTAGCTGATGATTAATTTATTCAGCCGCCCCCCCCCCATCACGTCCCTTCCGCCAGTGGGGTGGCGATGCCGCCTGCGCGGGGAAAAAAATTCCCCACACACTCCAGCGCTTGTACGTAAACAAAAAACCCATGCACTTAAAATATTTCA
>JBILJE010000321.1:0-3358 GCA_044377395.1 Rariglobus sp.
CACTGCGGAAGGGGCCTATTGTTAGCGTCACCACCTTTCAAAATTAGCGTTTAATAGCGGTTTCCCCGTTCCTCCAGCATGTCGCTCTCCTACGAATCCTCCGGCGTAAACTACGACCAACTCGACGCCTTTAAACGCGCCTGCCAAAAGGCGGCGAAGACCACCGCGCCTCTCCTTGAGTTGCACGGCTACGCCGAGCCAGCCAACACCCGTGGCGAAAGCTGCTACTTGATGGAGGCCGACGACCATTTCCTCGCTCACGTCGAGGAGGGGCTCGGCACCAAAAACTTGGTGGCTGACGCTGTTTATGCCCAGACCGGCAAAAACTTTTATCGTGAAATCTCCATCGATACGGTTGCGACTATCGTCAACGACCTCGTGACGTGCGGTGCGTTGCCCATCTCTGTGGCCATGCACGCCGCAGTGGGCGAGTCGTCGTGGTTCACCGACGCCAAGCGTATGGAGGCGCTTGTCGAGGGTTGGGCCGAGGGCTGCCGTCAAGCGGGTGCGGTCTGGGGTGGGGGCGAGACGCCCACGTTACGCGGAATCGTTAAAGAAGAGGCCATCGTGCTCGCTGGTTCGGCCATCGGGAAAGTCTCGCCCAAGTCGCAGCGTATCGTCGGCGATGTGCAGGACGGCGACGCGATCGTGTTTCTGGCCTCCTCGGGTGTGCAAACCAACGGACTGTCGTTGTGCCGTCTTATCGCGTCGAAGTTGCCCCAAGGATACCAGACGCCCATTGGCCATGGCGATCCGCGCACCTACGGCGAGGCGTTGCTGGCGCCGTCGGTCATCTACGTCAAATTCGTCAACGAGTGCCAGCAGGCGGGCATCAAGTTGAACTACGTTTCCCACGTGACCGGCCACGGCTGGCGCAAACTGATGCGTCTCGACGAGCCCTTCGTTTACGAGATCACCAATCCCGGTGAAGAGCCCGCCTTGTTTAAGTTTTTACGTGAAGCCGGCCCGATCGATCTTCGCGAGGCCTATGCCACGTTTAATCAAGGCATCGGTTTTGCCGCTTACGTTTCACAGGAAAACCTCGAGTCGACTCTGGCTGCGGCCAAAGCCTCGGGCTACAAAGCGTGGCACGCCGGCACGGTTAAGAAACAGGGCGAGCGCAAAGCCGTAACGATTCCGTCCCTCGGCATCGAATTTGACGGGAGCACCCTTCAGGTGCGCTGAGCGGCTCTCGCCGACGCAGCTACAGAGATGACTCGGTGCTGCTGCTGGCTAACCTGTCCCTGTTCTGGGCTGCGCGTCGTTTGAGAGGGATTGCCCATCCCCGAGTTGGTTTCATAGACCACAAAAAAAAGCCGGTCCTCAATGGACCGGCATTTTTTGTGGTCTAGGCTTACTTGACGGTGACCGGGACGGTCACTTCGCCGGAGCCAAAACCCTTAAGGAAGAGTGTACCGGAACCGGGTTTACCGCCGGTGACAGTGATCGTTGCGCTGGTGCTTCCGGCGGGGACGACGACCTCGGGCATGATCACGCTCTCGGGAGCGTCGGTGGTGACGTCGAGCAATAGGCCTCCGGTCGGGGCTGGATTAGGCAGCGTGAAGGTCAGCGTCTGGGTCTGGCCGCGGGTGAGCGAAAGCTCGCTGGGGCTGACGGCGAGTTCGGTGGCGTCGACGCGGAAGGTGCCGATTGGCGAAGTGCCATTGGGGCTGATCAACTCGACTTTGTAATTGCGGCCGGCATCGACCGCGGGGACGAAGAAGCTGATTGAGTTAGGCGAATCAAAAACGGTGCGTGCCGTGGTGCCTTCGAAGGAAACGGTGTCTTTCGCGGTAAACCCGCGGCCTAGGATACTGATGCGCGCGCCGACCGGGCCACGGTTGGTTTCGAGCGAGAGCACGTAGCGACCGACAATCTTAGCGCGGATCACATCAGTGAACTCTTCGCGGTCGCGGATCACGCCTTGCTGTTCAAATTTGTAGTTAACCAAAAAGTAGTACGCGATTTCGTTGCGACCGGCCGGCAGTTGGTAGTCGAAGTCGTAGATCTTGTTGCCTAGATCGCTCGGGCGCATGGGAAAGCTTTGCCCGTCAATGATGATGCGTACGGCCAAGCTGCTGGGGATGATGTTGATCGACTTCGGCGTGATCCGCGTGGAGATCGTGTAGATCTGCGACGGGTTTTCAGGCAGTACGCCTGGAGTGAGGTTGGTGATGCCAACGTTACAGCCGGTCAGGATAAAAAGCCCAAGGGCGGCACTAATCGAGAGGGCGATGCGTTTAGCGCGGTTAAAGCGGTTGTGATACATTGGGATTTTGTGATTTAAAAGTCGGTGCATACGCAACAGAAACCCCGGACCTTGGCAATGAGCGAAATAAATCCAATGTCCCCAGCGATCGATCCGGTCGGCCCGTTGGGCCTTTATGTGCATGTGCCTTTCTGTGCGTCCACTTGTGATTTTTGTGCCTTTTACCAGACAGCGCCTACCGCCGATGGCATCAGCCGTTACCTGCAGGGTATCGCCGCCGAGGCCGACCTGGTTGAGTGGAGCGGTCGAAGCGTGGAAACGGTTTTCTGGGGCGGCGGCACCCCAGGGCTACTCTCGCCAAAGGATATTCTTACCTTGGGTGGCATCGTGCGCTCTCGGTTAAATGGTGGAGCTAAAGAATGGACCGTGGAAATGGCACCTGCGTCGGTCACTCCGGCGCGTTTGGCTGCACTTAAGGAGATAGGCGTGACACGGATCTCGATGGGGGCGCAGTCCTTTCAGCCGGCGTTGCTTGATGGGTTGGGGCGCCAGCACACGCGCGAGCAGATTTTTCGCGCTTACGAGCGTATTCGCGAGGCCGATTTTGCCAGCGTTAACATTGATCTGATGTTTGCCCTGCCTGGTCAGGACGAGGCGGCGTGGCTCACCGATTTGGGCGAGGCCTTGGCCTTGGCGCCCGACCATCTCTCGACCTATTGCCTAACGTTTGAAGAGGACACGAAGCTTTGGGTTAAACTGTCCAAGGGCCAGGTGAAGCTGGACGTGGAGCACGAAGCCCGACTTTACGAGACGACCTGGGCGCGCCTGGAGGCGGCCGGTTACGCGCAATACGAGGTGTCGAATTTCGCGCGTTCCGGCCACGCCTGCCTGCATAATTTGAATACATGGCGCATGCATGAATGGGTGGGACTCGGTCCTTCGGGCGCCTCTCAGCACGCGGGGATTCGCGGCGGCAATGTAGCCGATCTTGCGAAATGGCATGCCCACCTCGCCCTCCGCCAACGCGTCACGGAGGATCGCGTCGCGTTGACTCAGGCCTTGCTCGCCGAGGATGCGCTGATCTTTGGCGTGCGCATGAATGTCGGGGTTGATCTGGCGGAATTGAGCGGTCGATTCCCGTCTGCACCC
>JBILJE010000322.1:0-3355 GCA_044377395.1 Rariglobus sp.
CGGCGGGATGGGTCGGGTCGAAGCGCTCGAAATTGCGGGTGCGCGCCAGAGTTTTTTCCAAGGCAAACACCACGTCGCGCAACTCGGCGGCTTTCTCGAATTCCTTTTTGCCGGCGGCCTCCAGCATCTCGGCGCGCAGGGTTTCGAGCCATTCGCGGGATTTGCCTTCGAGGAACTCGCAGGCCTCGGCCACGCGTTGGCGGTAGTCTTCGGCGGTGGTTTCGTTGGCGAAACCATAAAGCTCCTGGCGCACGTCGTCGTAGAGTTGCCAGCGGCCGTCGGGCAGGCGCTGGGGGCTGGCGTCGCTTAGCAAAATGCCAAACTGGCGGCGCATCTGCGCGAGGGTTTTACGCAACAGCCCGCTGTGGGCGAAGGGCCCAAAATAGCGCGAGCGGTCGTCTTTTTTGAACCGCGTGACGGCGAAGCGCGGCAGCTCCTGCGCCGGATCGACGCGCACCAGCGGGAAGCGTTTGTCGTCGGTGAAGTCGGTGTTGTACTTGGGTTTCCACTGTTTGATCAGCTTGCCCTCCAACAGCAGCGCCTCGGGCTCGGACTTCACCTCGATGGTGTCGAAGTCGGCGATCATCTCGATCAAGGCGCGAATTTTCGGGTGCAACGTCATCGCCCGCGCCGGGGTGAAATACGAGGACACGCGCTTCTTTAACGCCTTGGCCTTGCCCACGTAAATGATGCGCCCCAAGCGGTCCTTCATCAGGTAAACTCCCGGCTTTTCGGGCAGCTGGCGGACCTTCTCTTTGAGGTTAATGGAGTGAGGCGCTGGCATTTTGGCTGAGTTTAACCTACTTTCGCGCTTCGCAAGTATGGTTTCAAAAAACATCGCTCCTCTTGGCTCGGTTGCCTCCAAACGCTACGAACTCCTCACCCTAGGGGACGAGTTGCTCTTGGGCCTGACCGCCAACGGCCACCTCACCTACATCGGCGCCCAGCTCGGCCAGCGTGGAGTGCTCCTTCAGCGCAACGTGACTTTGACCGACGAGGCCGACGCGATTGCCGAACAATTTCGCGAGAGCTGGGCGCGCGCCGACGTGGTGATCACCACCGGCGGTCTGGGGCCGACCTGCGACGACCGCACCCGCGAGGCCGTGTCTGGGGTGCTGGGGCAACGCCTGGTTTTCGAGCCGGAAATCGCGGCGGGCATCGAGGTGTTTTTCGCCGGTCGTGGACGGATCATGACGGAGAACAACCTCAAGCAGGCCTACCGCTTTGAGCGCGGCGAAGTGTTGCCCAATGCCAACGGTACCGCGCCCGGCCTGTGGGTGGAGCAAGACGGCAAGGTGCTCATCATGCTGCCGGGGCCGCCCAACGAATTGCAGCCGATGTTTGCCGAGCAGGTGGTTCCTCGGCTGGCGCAGCGCGGGCTCCTGCTCGACCGGCAAGCCTACGTACAGCTGCGCACGGCGGGCATCGGCGAGTCGGCGTTGGAAACAAAACTGCTGCCTGTTTTCGCGGATTACGGCGACGGGCTGAGCGTCGCGTACTGTGCGCATCAAGGGCAGGTGGACTTGCGCCTGAGTTCACCGAGTGGGCAGCTCTCGTTTGGGCAACTCGACGAGATTGCCGCCGAGTGTGAGCGCCTTTTGGGGGAGGATTTTATGGGTTACGGGGGGGCCTCGTTGGCGCAAGTGGTAGGCGACTTATTGCGGGCGCAGGAGTGCATGCTGGCGGTGGCCGAAACCGCCACCGGCGGGCTGTTGTCCAGTGAGTTCACGGGAATCTGCGGGGCCACCAAGTTTTTTGCGGGCGGCTGCGTGTGTTACTCCAACGAGTCGAAGATGCAGCTGCTCGACGTGCCTGAGTGCCTGCTTGAGCAGCACGGCGGGGTGTCGGCGGAAAATGCAGTGGCGATGGCCGTGGGCGCGGCTGAGCGGCTGGGCGCTGACTACGCGCTGGCGATCACGGGTTTTGCGGGGCCGTGTGGTGGCACGCACGAAAACCCGGTCGGCACGATGTACTTGGCGTTGTATTCGCCGCAGGGCATGTGGTCGAAAAAGGTCCATTATCCCGGTCCGCGTGCGACGGTGAATCGGCGCGCGGTAAACGCCGCGCTGGATTGGTTGCGGCGCGAGTTGGTCCGCACGCAAACCGGCGTGACCCGTGTTGCGCCATGCGGCGGACAGGAGTGACCGACGGGGACGGTTGCGGAGTCCGGAGGCGAACAAAGCGCAAGCCCCAGTCAATTTAGCCGCGAAAGAACACAAAGTGATCCCAAAACGCAGGCACCGATCTATTTAACCGCGAAGGCTCGCGAAGTTGCGCGAAGAAGAACGCAATCACTTGCTGATTAATTGAATTTATTCGCTTCGCGTTTCTGAGGATCTTCTTCGCGGTTAAAAATCCGCCGACTTGGGGGGCGTGTCTACGTACCTACTGTAGCGGTCGGAGATCCCCAAAAATGCCACAGCATGCTGCGTGCTGCGGGGCAAACGCTGCGCTTTGGCGCAAACGCAGCGTCTTATTTCGATTCGCGATCAATTTAGACTGGCACCGAAATTGGCCAGGGACGGCCAACGCTACAGGGATCGAAAATGTAGGGTTGGCCGTCCCGGCCAATGAAGTTAATCTCTAATGTGCCTTGTCTTAGAAACCGACGTTGATGAACGGGAAAACCTTCGGCAGCGGATCAAACTGGTCCCAGCCACGAGAATTGACCTGATTCCACAGGCCGAGCTGCACGCCTTTGAGCGTTTCGGCGTAGTTCACGAAACCCAACTGCACGCCGTGCACATGTTTGGCGGTGTTCACGACGCCGAGTTGCAGGCCGGAGACGTCAGCGGTGACCATATCGTTGTAGTTAATCAGCCCGCTCTGGAATCCTTTGACCTTGGAGGTAGCGATGTTGATCCATCCCGACTGCCAGCCGATCACCTCGCCTTCAGTGTAATTAACCAAGCCCCATTGAACGCCCGTGGTGGTGTCGCCGACATGATTGTAGAGGGTGAAAAGACCGCCAAAGCCGACAAAATCGCCGGTGGTCGAGTGAGCGAAGCCGATGTCGACGCCGCGCATGTTGCGGTTCTCGCCGTAAACCTGGAGGCGGACGCCGGTAACGTCGTCGGTGGCCGGCACGAGTTGGGGCGAGGGGGCCCACAGCGAGGCTTGGAAAACGGCAGGCTCGGCGCTGTCCATTTGTGTGTGGTCCATTTGGGCTTGGGCCGAGATGGCAAGGCTGCTGGCTACGGTTAAGACGGATAGTTTTTTAAGGGATTTCATTGTGGGTTATAATCTGACGCGCTCGGGTTATGCGGGCGCGCGATGAGTTAGCTGAAGGCTTTTCGGGTCTATCGCACCGACACGCGAACGAGCCGGCGGTTCGCCCGTTAGCAAAAATCATCTG